>CAZTHM010000123.1:0-9553 GCA_964613505.1 uncultured Acidobacteriota bacterium
GAGACCCTCGAGATCTACGCGCCCATCGCGCACCGCCTGGGCATGGGAAAATTGCGCGGCGAATTGGAAGACCTGGCGTTCCGCCATCTCGAGCCGGAAGCCTACGAAGACGTCAAGAAAGCCCTCGAGAACCGGCGCAAAGTGAACGAGGAATTCCTCGCCGAGGTCCGCGCCCTGGTGGACGACAAGATGAAGGAGCAGCGCATCCCGGCGCACGTCGAAGGGCGCATCAAGCGCCTCTACAGCATCTGGCAGAAGCTCAAGCGCCAGCGCGTCACCATCGAGCAGGTTTACGATCTGCTCGCCGTCCGCATCGTCACCGACAATGTGAAGAACTGTTACGCGGCGCTGGGCATCATTCACAACACCTGGCGTCCGGTGCCGGGCCGCATCAAGGACTTCATCGCTATTCCGCGTCCCAACCTCTACCAGTCGCTGCACACCTCCGTCATCGGCCCGCACGGCCAGCCCTTCGAGGTTCAGATCCGCACCGAGGAGATGCATCGCACCGCCGAGCAGGGCATCGCCTCGCACTGGAAGTACAAGGATGGCCAGCCGCTCGCGCAGCAGGACGAGGAGCGCTTCGCCTGGCTCCGCCACCTGGTCGAGTGGCAGCAGGACATTCGCGACTCCGGCGAATTCCTTTCCACGCTTAAGATCGATCTCTACCCGGAGGAGGTTTACACCTTCACCCCCAAGGGCAAGGTCATCGTTCTGCCGCGCGACGCCACGCCTATCGACTTCGCCTATGCCATCCACACCGAAGTCGGCCATCATTGCGTGGGCGCCAAGGTGAACGGGCGCATTGTGCCGCTCAAGTACCGCCTGCGCAACGGCGACATCGTCGAGATCACTACCCAGGCCACTCACACGCCCAGCCGCGATTGGCTGGCCATCGTCAAGACCTCGAAAGCGCGCAACAAACTCAAGCATTGGATCAACATCGCGCAGCGCCGCCAGGCCGTCGAAATCGGCCGCAAGCTGCTGGAGAAGGAGGCGCGCAAGTTCGACGTGGTCCTGAAGAAGGTCGCGGACGAAGATTACCAGCGCGTCTCGCGCGATTACGGCTGCACCACCGCGGACGATCTCTATGCCGGCATCGGCTATGGCAAGTTCGCGGCGCGCCAGGTGCTCTCGAAACTTACTCCCTCGATTCCCGCCGAAGCGCAACAGCCCTCCCGCTTGACTTCCGGCATCAAGCGCGCGCTGGGCCTGGCGCGCGACCTCGCCATCCAGGTGCACGGCCAGGACGATCTGATGGTTTATCGCGCCAAGTGCTGCAACCCCATCCGCGGCGAGGAGATCACCGGCTACGTGACGCGCGGCAAAGGAATCGCCGTTCACTCCCGCGATTGCCCGAACGTCCAGAACCTGATGTACGACGCCGACCGCCGCATCGAAGTGGAATGGGCGGGGCCGAAGTACAGCCTCTATCCCGTCAAGCTCACCCTGTTCACCGCCGACCGCCAGGGCTTGCTGGCCGATGTAACCTCGGTGATCAGCGGCGGGCATTCCAACATCCAAAACCTCGAGACGCGCACCGGCGACAACCGGGCCCACATTGATCTGACGCTCGATATCGTCGACCTTGAGCATCTCGAGAAGATTATTTCGTCGCTGCGCAAGATCGAGGGCGTTTACGAGGTCGAGCGCGTGATGCACCCGTGAAGTTTTGCCGTGCCTTCACGTAGCACACCCGTCCTGCGCAGGGGCAAACCGCGGATTTTGGTGATTGCGGATTGCCAAGTTCAACCCCTTCGGGGTTGGGATGATATGTTGCGCGTCCTTGGTCCGGGGGCTGCCGCCCCCGGCTACCCAGATTCAACCCCTTCGGGGTTGCGCGTTCCCCGAAGGAAGCGCGGTCATCAGATTCCCCGAAGGGGAACAACATGAATAGCCGTGGGCGCAGCCCACGGTTGCAGGTGCCGCGCCCTGCTCTCGACCCCGCAGGGGTCGAACCCGCGACCGCCGTTCCGACAAGGAGAACATCATGGCCAAGGACGTCATCTCCACGCCTCGCGCGCCCGCCGCCATCGGCCCGTATTCTCAGGCGGTGCGTTCCGGCAATCTGCTGTTTCTCTCCGGCCAGATTCCGCTCGACCCGGCCACCGGCCAACTCATCGCGGGTGACATCACCGCCCAGACGGAGCGCGTGCTGAAGAATCTTGCCGCCATTCTCGAAGCTGCCGGCTCGGACTTGAAGAGGGTTTTGAAGACGACGGTCTACCTGAAAGACCTGGCCGAGTTCGGCAGGATGAACGAAGTGTACGGGAAGTTTTTCGGCGAGAAGCCACCCGCCCGCGCCACCGTTGAAGTTTCTCGCCTGCCGCGTGACGCGGCGATCGAGATCGATCTGGTGGCGGAGGTCTAGGCTTTCCTGCTCCAGGGGCGATGGCCGTGGACAGTGCCGGCCCTGTCATCCTGAGCGCAGCGAAGGATCTGTAGGAGTTGATCCCCGCTTGGATTGGAAGCTGACGACTTTCCGGGTTACACGATGTTACGCGATCTTGACGACTTTGCCGGAGCGGATGCAGGCGGTGCAAGCGCGGATGGTCATATGAGCGCCATTGATGATGGCGCGCACCCGCCGCAGGTTGGGGTTCCAGCGCCGCTTGGTGACGTTGTGCGCGTGGCTGATGCGGTTGCCAAACACCGGGCCTTTGCCGCAAATATCACAGAGCTGAGCCATGGTCATACCTCTTCAAACGAAAGAATAGGTTGAAGGACAAGCTAACATTATAGCACGAATCCCGCCCCTGCGCCCCGCCCTTGAGTCGGGCCCGAAAACGGCCGTCGAGTTCCGCGCAAATCGGATTACAATGCAGGGATGACCTCCACGCGCCGCTCGATTCTGCTGCTCCTTTCCGGCTTGCTCCTGGTGCCGGCCTGCAACCGGCCGTCCGCTTCCAACCGCGAAGTCTGGGCGGAAGTCGACGACAAGCTCATCTACCGCGACCAGGTGGAGCGCTACTATCGCAGCCGCATGGCGGCGGGCGCCGACGCCGGCAGCGCCGAGCAGTCCCTCAGTTTCAAGCTTAACATCCTGAACGAACTGATCAATAACCAGATTCTGATCGCCCACGCCGCGCGGGCGCGTCTCACGGTCTCGGAGGCGGAAGTGGATACCAAGGCGGCCGAACTCCAGAGCCCTTACTCCCGCGAGGAGTTTCAGAAGAAACTGGCCGAGCAGGGCCTCGACACGGGCAGTTTGCGCGAGGAAGTTAGGAACAATCTAATTATCACTAAACTACTTAATAAGGAGATTGTGTCAAATATCAAAGTCTCCGAGACCGAAATCGCGGAGTACTTCCAGCGCAACAAAGCCAACTTCAACGTTCCCGAGGCCCAGTTCCACCTCGCGCAGATCGCTGTCACTCCCCTCGCCGAGCCGCAGATTCGCAACACCAAGAACGACGACGCCACCAACCCCCAGGCGGCGGAGCGCAAGATCCAGGCCCTCTACGCGCGCGTGCGGTCGGGCGAGGATTTCGGGGGCGTGGCGCAGGCCTACTCGGAAGACGCGCGCACCGCCGCGGGCGGGGGCGACATGGGTTTCATCCCCGTTTCCGCGCTCGCTTCGAACGCTCCCCTCCGCCAGGCGGTCACTTCCATGCGCGTCGGTGAAGTTTCGCCCATCCTCCGCAGCGGCGATGGCTTCCACATTATTAAACTCGTGGGCCGCGAAGAAGCCGGCCAGCGCCAGCTCTCCGATCCCCAGGTAAAGAGCGCCATTCGCCAGAACCTGGCCAACGAGCGCGAGCAGCTCCTGAAGGCGGCCTACATCGAGGACTTGCGCAACCGCGCCAAGGTGGCGAACCACCTCGCCGAGAAAATCGTCGCGGCCGGCGCCAACGCTCCGCAGATTAAATAACCGCAGCTTTCACACCAACCGAACCAGGTGCGATCCCATCTCGACCCCCATTCCCTCCGCCACGTAGATTTTCTCGACGCGCCCAGCGCGCGGCGCGCGCAGCTCGTTTTGCATCTTCATGGCCTCGATGACGAGCAGCCCGGCGCCCTGGACCACTTCCTGGTTCTCGCTCACCAGGATTTTCACGATTTTTCCCGGCATGGGGGCGCGAATTTCCTGCGGCCCATCGCGCGTCGCCGCGGGACTGGCGCTCCGTCGCCGGCGCGGGTCGCGGATCGCGACACGGTATTGACGTGTTCCGACCGTCACGACGCGAATCACTTCCCCGGCCGCGTCGCCGGGCTGCATTGTCACTCGTGCCTCGTAGGAGCGCCCGCCCATCAGGATCGAATACACGCCCGGCGCCACCTGCTCCCAATCGACCTCGCTTCGAGCGCCGTCAAGAACGAAAGCCAGCGTGCCGCCTGCGCCGTTGGGCGGGGCGGCGAGCTCGAGCTGGTGCCCGCTTTCGCGCGATCCGTGTTGGAGCGTGAGGTTGAGTTTCATCTTTATAGCGCCGGTCCCCTCCTGCGCGACCGGCACTGTAGCGGCGGTCTCAGACTGCCGATGTTTGTCCCTGGTCGGCGCTCGGAGAGCGCCGCTACAACTTCCGCGGCCAACGGTTCAACAGCGCCTCACGCGCCGCGGACTTCCACGCGCTCTCGCGCGCCAATGTCGCGGCCGGACGCGCGCTGCCATTGCTTCCCGCGTCAAGCGCCGCCGCGAGCAGCGCCACGCGTTCCAGTTCCGGCGAGGGCGCTCCTTCGGAAAGAATCCCTTCCGCCAGGGCGCGGTCAATGAAACCGGTATCGATCCGCCCGGCGAGAAAATCCGGGTGTTCGAGCACGCGGCGGAAAAACGGAATCGTGGTTTCAATTCCGAACACTTCGTATTCGTCCAAGGCGCGGCGCAGGCGCGCCACCGCCTCCGCGCGGTCGCTGCCCCAGACGATGAGCTTGGCGAGCAGCGGGTCGTATTCGAGCGGCACGGTCCAGCCCTCGTACACGCCGCTATCGGAACGCACTCCCGGCCCGCGCGCCGCCTGCAAGCGGCGAATCACCCCGGGAGAAGGGAAGAAATTGTTGGCCGGGTCTTCGGCGTAGATGCGGCACTCGATGGCCGCGCCGCGCAGGCGAACGTCTTCCTGCCGCCAAGCGAGCGGCTCGCCGGCGGCGATTCTTAACTGTTCCTTCACCAAGTCGATGCCCACCACCATCTCGGTCACCGGGTGCTCCACCTGAAGCCGGGTATTCATTTCCAGGAAATAGAATTCCAGATGTTGATCAATCAGGAATTCCACCGTTCCGGCGTTGACGTAACCGGCCAGGCGGCCGATGCGCACCGCCGTCTCGCCCATGCGCCGACGCAATGACTCGTCGAGCAGCGGCGAGGGACACTCCTCCATCACCTTCTGGTGCCGGCGCTGCAGCGAGCACTCCCGCTCGCCAAGATAGATGAGATTGCCGTGCCGGTCGCCGAGAATCTGGATCTCGACGTGCCGCGGTCGCGCGATGTATTTCTCGATGTACACCGACGGATCGTTGAAAGCGTTTTGCGCTTCCGCACGCGCGGTGCGGTGGGCCGACTCGAGTTCGTCGGGGGATTGCACGAGCCGCAACCCCTTGCCGCCGCCCCCTGCCGAAGCCTTGAGCATGACGGGATAACCGATCTCGCCCGCCACGCTCGCGACTTCGTCGAAGCTCTCGAGATTGCGGTCGGTTCCGGGAACGACCGGCAGGCCGGCGGCCGCGAGCGCGCGTCGCGACGCGGTCTTCGAACCCATCAACTCCATGGCCGCGACCGGCGGGCCGACGAAGACGATCCCCGCGTTTTCGCAGGCGCGCGCGAACTCAGGATTCTCCGCCAGAAATCCGTAACCGGGATGAATGGCTTGCGCGCCGCTCCGCCGCGCGACCTCAATGATGCGGTCGATGCGCAGGTAACTCTCCGGCGAAGGCGCGGGCCCGATGGGATACGCCTCGTCGGCGTAACGAACGTGCAGCGCTTTGCGGTCGGCGTCGGAGTAGACCGCCACCGTGGCGATGCCCATCTCACGACAGGCGCGCATCACACGCACCGCGATCTCACCGCGATTGGCAATCAGGACTTTTCGGAACAAGGCACTCTCCGGATGGTGCGAATCTTACATCAGAATGCCCCCTTTTTCATACCTAAGTTGCTGATTCAGCGTGGGATAAGCCATCTCGGTTCGTTTGTTGGGGACATTTTATTCAAGTCCTGTGTTTTCATGGACATACTAGCTTCGCTCATGCTCCTATATAAGGGGCCCCTCTTCCGAGCCCGCCTCAACATGATCATCTCCATTGCCAAATCCTGGGCAGCCCGAGTTACGACCTCGAGGTGGGTTTCAATTTGGACGCGCAACTCGGGCAGGGAGTTGAACGTTCCGCCCAGGCTGGCCTCGAGAAGGTATCGCCACTTGCGCGAGTCGGAGCGCAGAGCATCAATGAGCGACGCCAAGCCCCGCTCGATGCGCTCCTCGGCCTCGCGAATACGATCGCGGCGAAAGCCTTCCCTGGCAGGAGCGCGCAAGGCGCGGACCTTCTGCCACCAGGCCTCGGCCAGTTCGGTGATGCACTCGGACTGGCGCAGATCCTGGGGAAGGAACAGGGCGATCAACTGCCGGTGCATCTTGCGGTATTCGCGAATATCTTCACCACGGAATTTGATCATTTGCGAGAGCACAAAAGGGAAGGGATCGCGCTTCAGGGCATTGAGCGAGGAACGGAACTTGCCCGCCGCGGTGCGCGGGCCAGTGGATTTCCGCGCATTGCGGCGGCGCGCGGCGAGTTCCAGTAGAGACAGCGGACGCTTCATGGCGGGGAGCATGGAAGTCCTCTCTTCGCAGCCCTACGGAGGACGGCATGTGGATAGCGTTCAGCTATAACGAATGCCTTTTACCCCAGCTCCGAAATCGCACACCGGGATACTTTTGGCGGAGCGCGACAACATTGGGGTGGGTGATATAGAGCTGCCGGACTCGCTCGCGGGTGATCCCCAGTTCCGCCCCCATGGCCGCCAGCGTCCGGGTGCCATCGCAGAGCTGGGCTAGCCGGCGACGCATGCGGCAGTGGCTCGGCTTGTGGAATGGCGGGTTCACATAGAAACCGCATTTCGGGCAAACTGTGTAGGGGGCTTTGGTGTAGTCCTTGACGGGGGGCGACGGGAACTTAAAATCAAATGCCTTTGGGCTGCTCATCGAGTTTGTCCTGGGCGTCGCGTCCTTTGCCGGCTTTGGGGCTCGACAAGGCCGGGCATTTTGTCGGGGTTTCCGCCCGGCTGGCGACGCGAACCTAGCCTATAGATAGGCTAGCACATGTAACGCCGGAAATCAAGAGGAAAAAAGTCCGAAACCGCCGCCTCGCCCCCTGGCAGGGCCGAAACATGTCCCAGCGGAATGTACCCGGGCTTCTTGGGCGGGTTGGTGTCGCTCTTATTCGCCGTTGTATGCCCGCGTCAATCGTTCATTTCGGAGATGGGATTCTCAGGTCCCGGCAAATCTTGCGGGCGAGAAAATTATCAATCTCCCGATGACGAGGAACGGTGGATGTGGTGTTCTCCTTGGGATTGTGAAACACGGAGTGCCGCGAGCCCTCCCACAGAAGCTCGCAGCCACGCTCGGTGAGGTGCCGTTCAAGCTAGCGACGTTTCATCCGCCCGCCTTAAACCTGCACCGTAATGGGCTCTCGCCGTGCGTCGCGGGCGCCTGCCGCCGCCAGTTGACGGTTGGTCTCGAGGATGAGCCGGAGGGCTTCCCGAAGGTTGCGCCGGGCTTCGGCCAGAGTTCGCCCTTGGGTGTTGGCGCCGGGGACTTCTTCCACGTAGGCCACGTACCATCGCCCGCGCTTCTGGATGACCGCCGTAAATTCTCGCTGCATATCAATTCTTTCTCGCGATTCTAGCATGGGAACAATTCTGACGAGTGAAAAGATCCAACCTCTGGACTGGGCTACGGCGGAATATTCCCGTGCTTCTTCGTTGCGTTGGCGTCGCGTTAGTTCTGCGAATCTGCGACGGGTCTTGACATTGGGGAATGCACCGCCTATCGTGCAGGTATGGACTACCAGAAGTACATCACTATCGAACCCGGTAAGCGCGGCGGGAAGCCTTGCATCCGCGGGCTTCGCATCACGGTTTACGACGTGTTGGAATATCTCGCTTCCGGCATGAGCGAGGCCGAAATTCTGCGGGATTTTCCCGACCTCACGGCGGACGATATCAAAGCCTGTCTGGCCTTCGCCGCTGACCGCGAGCGCAAACTGGCCACGATCCCTTCGTGAAACTTCTCTTCGACTCGAATCTCTCTCACCGCCTGAGTCAATCCCTCGCGTCTCTCTATCCCGGCTCTGAGCACGTTCGCAACCTCAACCTGGCCCGCGCTGGCGACGAGGCCATCTGGAACCTCGCCATGGAGCAGGACTTTACCATCGTCTCGAAGGATTCGGACTTTCATCAGAGGAGTTTTCTCTACGGCTTCCCGCCCAAAGTCATTTGGGTTCGGATGGAGAATTGCTCGACCGTCGATATTGAGCAGGCTCTCCGAAACCATCACTCGGACATCCTCGAATTCCTGGACGACGACACTCACGCCTTCCTGATTCTCTCCTGATTGCATGGTCCATTCGATAGTTGTGCAGGCGGCTTGGCGAGGCTGAGGCCTCCCAGGTTTGCGGCGCGCCGGGCTGGTAGCGGGCTGAGGCCGCGTGCTACAAGGGGATATTCCCGTGTTTCTTCGGCGGGTTGGTGTCGCGTTTGGTATCGAGGATGCGCAGGGCGGAAATCAATTTGGGGCGAATGTGGGCTACGGTTGCGAGACGGAGAATCAGTTATCGTCTCGCTGTGCAAGAACTCTCTCCAGTTCTGCGACGAGAGGCGGCAAATCCTCGGTCACAGTCTTCCACACTTGGTCCAGGTCGAGATCGAAGTACGCATGCACGAGGCGGTGTCGCATCGCCACAATCTGAATCCAGGGGACTTCAGGATGCCGGATACGCGTATCTTGGGTGACATGGCTTGCTGCCTCCCCGATGATCTCCACGCATTTCACCAGACCCAACGTCCAGACTGGGCTCTGTTCCAAATCCGCGCGGGTGCGGCCCTGAGTGGATTTCAACGCCTCCCGTGCCGCATCCAGCATGTGTTGGATTCGGATGCGGTCATCCTTGGGCATATTGAACCTCGCTGGATCGGATCACCTCGTCGCGGAAGTATCGGCTCAGCTCCGCGGGCGTCCGCAAGTCCGCTTTACGCCCCAGCATCTCGGACAGCTCGATTTCCAGTGCCGCCATTCGAAGCATGCCAAGGGTATGGCCCGGCTCGAATTCCACAAGGATGTCGATATCGCTTTCCGGCCTGAAATCGTCCCGAAGAACTGACCCAAACAGTGCCAGCCTCTGGATGCGATGGCGACGACAGAAGTCGGCAATCCTCTCTTGTGGGAAGGCGACGGCGAGCCGTTTCATGGCTTTCTCCCTCCTTTCATCATCCCATTCTAACCGATAGGCCAGCCTGGGAGTAGATTGTTGCCGCATCCAGCCTTCTGCGATGCGCGAAGCCGAAAAGCGCACACGGCTACAGAGGGATATTCCCGTGTTTCTTCGGTGGGTTGGTGTCGCGCTTGGT
>CAZTHM010000124.1:0-9513 GCA_964613505.1 uncultured Acidobacteriota bacterium
TCGGTGTGCATTTTGAGAACCGGCTCGCGCAGCCGTGAAACATGTGTCATGGAACCGACCATTCAGCGACTGTTTGATTTGTCGGGGAAAGTGGCTCTCGTCACCGGTGGCGCGATGGGGATCGGCTCGGCGATTGCCGAGCGATTCATCGAGGCGGGAGCATCGGTCACGATCTTTGACGTGAACGCCGAGGCCGTCCGGCAGCAGGCGCGGCGGCTGAGTGATCGAGGTTCCATTCTGGCGCTGGAGGGTGATACGGCGGACGAAGCCGCCGTGCGCTCCGCCGTCGAGCGGACGGCCGCCGAGTTCGGATCGTTCGACATTCTGGTCAACAACGCAGGGATCGAATATAGCTCGGCGGTGGTTGAAATGAAGAGTGAGGCCTGGGACCGGGTGATGGCGGTCAATCTCAAAGGCGCTTTCCTCTTCTGCAAGTACGCGATCCCGCTCATGCAGCAGCGCGGGGGCGTGATCATCAACATCGCTTCGGTTCGGGCATTTGTCTCTTACGCCGGCGGGGCGGCCTATGACGCGTCCAAGGCAGCCCTGGTGGCCTTCACGCGCACGCTCGCACTGGACCATGGCAAAGACCGAATCCGCGTGAACGCCATCTGCCCCGGCTACGTGGATACGCCCATGACCGAAGCGTGGCTTCAGACCATGCCGGACCGTGCAGAGACCATCCGGCAAGTTCTGGCGGCCCATCCGCTCGGCCGAATGGGGGCCCCGCGCGATATTGCGGATGCCGCGCTGTTTCTGGCCTCCGATGCCGCATCCTTCATCACCGGCGCCGCAATGGTCGTGGATGGCGGGATGTCAACCGCGGGCCTCTGACGGCCCCGGCGGTGCGGGTGCCCCATGGCCGGGCGCTCCTCCCGCTTGCCGTCGCTGTCCCAACGGTTGGGTTTGAAAGGGGGACCCGAAGTGGGAGAAATCAAAGTCATTGCAGACTACGGCGATTTGTGCGGCGAGGGTCCGCTTTGGGACTTCCGATCCAACCGGCTCTTCTGGACCGATTTGACGGGCCACAGGTTTTGCTGTTTCGATTGGGCCACGCAGAAGCACTGGGTTGTGAAAGAGGCTTACGAAATCTGTGGATTTGCCTTCCATGCCGCCGGCGGGTTTGTGGTGGCAAACTCCTCAGGCGTCTGGCTGTGGGATGGAGGGGAAGGCTCTCAGCTTGTCGCAGATCAGGCCGATGGATCGAAGTGCCAGCTCAATGACTGCATTGCCGATCCCGCCGGGCGCTTGCTTGCCGGGTCGTGCTTTTACGATTCGGGCAAGAGCTACGCGCTGGGCAATCTGATTTCGGTGGACACCGAGGGCCGGGCTCGGATCATGGATCAGGGCATTCACCTCGCCAACGGGCTTGGCTTTTCTCCGGACTGCAAGACCCTTTACCTCACCGATTCCGTGGCGCGGATCATCTTCGCCTACGACTACGACACGACGGCGGGGACTGCTCGGAACCGCCGCGTCTTTGTCACGGTGCCGAGCACCTCCGGGCTGCCGGACGGCTTGACGGTGGATGCGGAGGGGTTCATCTGGTCCGCGGAGTGGTACGGCAGCTGCGTCGTGCGCTATGACCCGGATGGGAAAGTCGAGCGCAGAATCGCCACTCCGGCCAAGCAGACTTCATCGCTAATGTTTGGCGGGCCGGACTTAACCGACATCTTCATCACGTCGGCGGGCAAGTCGGAACCGATGCCGGTCATGCCGCCTGGATACGATCCCCATTCTGGCTATTTCGGCGGGGCGCTGTATCACATCAACCTGGGCATCCGCGGGAAGAGGGAATTCCTGGCCCAAATCAGCGTCAAACATTAAGTGGGGACGAGCCGCCCGGCCCGCCGAGCGCCGAGCACGATTCGGCCTGGCGATCCGGCGCGTACATCGGCGAAAGGCTTCTTCCTCAGGTCAATCCTCCATGACTCGAATCGACACTCGTTGGAGCTTCCTTTCCCACCGCGCCGTGGTCATGGAGAACCGCATGTTGCGCGTGGTTGTCCTGCCGGAACTGGGTGGACGTATCTGGAGCATCGTCTATAAGCCACGGGACCGTGAGCTGCTCTGGCAGAATCCGCGCGTTCCGCCGCAGAAAGTCCCCTCCGGGGCCGTGTTTGACGACGTGTGGTGCGGCGGCTGGGAGGAGATGTTTCCCAATGCGGCGCCGGGCGCCCTTCAGGGAGAAACTTATTCCGATCACGGCGAGGTGTGGCCCCTCACGTGGGAAAGCGAGGTCCGGAACACCGGCGGCAGCCTTCGTCTGGTGCTGCAAACCTCCACGCCGATTCGCGCGGCATCGATGGAGAAGCGCCTGACGCTTCGTGAAGACGCGCCTTGCCTGGAGATCGTGTACACGCTGCGGAACCACTCCGCGCGCGAGATGCCCTACATCTTTGCGCTTCATCCTGCTTTCGCCGTGACCCCCGCCTGCCGCCTGGACCTGCCCGCGATGCAGATGGATCTGGAGCCCTCTTTTCCTGGGACTTTGACCGAAACCAAACCCCGGTTTGAATGGCCCTACGCCACGCGACGCGGGGAGAAGGTTGATCTCCGCACGGTGTATCCCGCGACGAGCGGCGAGACCTTCTTTCTCTATGGTCACAATTTCAAAGAGGGTTGGTCGGCCATCACCGACACGGACGAGCGGCTGAGCTGGGGGCTGCGCTTCGCGCCTGAATTCTTTCGCTCGTGCTGGGTCTTTGCGACCTACGGAGGCTGGCGGGATTCCTACGCGTTACTCATCGAGCCGTCCACGGCATTTCCATTTCAAATCGAGCGGGCGCTCGCGCTCGGCCGAGTGCAGCCATTGCCGTCGCACGGTTCCGTGGAAACTGCCGTACGGTTTCAGGTGCAGGAGCGCCTGGCTCGAGTGAACGGTGTGGGTCCCGAGGGCGCCTTTGAGGAGTGATTCCGCCACCCACCCCTCGCGGTGAGGCCGTCAAAAGGTTTGCCCTCTGGCGACAAAGGGCAAGTGACCCGGCCAGGAAGTAAACTCGAGAGCGACTTTCCTGCAGGATGAACTGACCAGTTTTGGTAAAAACCCTGGAAATTGTCATCCTGAGGAGTCCCGATCCGATCGGGACGACGAAGGATCTCTGTATTTGCCTGATTTCGCAACTACCGGGATGCTTCGTCCGCCAGCTGGCGGACTCAGCATGAAAGGCCCAAATCTCTTTTCAATAAATTCTTAGAGCCCCCTTTCGGATCGGGATCTTAGTACTCCGCGACGATCTGGGTCCGCGCGCCGGTGTTCCCGGGAAGGCGGATGTCTCCTTTGGGGCCGTCGAAGTCGGTCCAGGAAGTCCCATTCACGGAAACGCGCCGGATGGGCTTGTTTTCCGGGTGCCGCAATCGAACCACGATGGCCTTGGGCGCATTGCGAGCCGGCGGATCGACGAACGCTTCGATCCGGCCTTTGCCCGCCTGTGAACGAATTTCAAAGCTCATCTTCCCGAAATACGTGGACGCGTTCTTGATCGCGACGGTCTGGCCATCCCGGAGCCAATCGCGAGGGATGGCTCGGCCCAGATGAAGTGTCTCATCCAGCTCGCTGATAAACATCAATCGCAGCCAATAGGTGGATTGCGCTTCGTCCGAAGACTTGAAGTGGTCGCCCACGATATATCCCAGTTCGGGCAACGGATGCTCGCAGAGCATTCGCACAGTGGGGTCATAAGCCGAGGCGAAACCGTTGAAATAGGCCCGCAGAAAATGCTCGATCTGGTCCCGGTACAGATAGGGTAGGGGGCCATGGAGCAAATTCGGTTGCATGGAGAACCCGCCGCGGGAAAACCAGAACTGGTCGAAGACCGGGATAGAATAGCCGAAGCGGTCGGAGATATAACGGTTGTCCTCATAATCCTTCAGAATCCATTCGGCCTCGCGGCTGTTCGGATCCATCAGGCGCGTGATGGGCAGCATGATGGAGCCTTCCAGAGTCTCGCGCAACCACCCATGCGAGCGTCCGCGCGTGTAAACGTTGGAGGGAGTGTGGGGGACGTAGGTTCCGTCCCGGAGAGCGACAACAGGCGCTCGAACCGAGGCCTCGCGGAAGGCCCGCAGAAGGTCCTGGCGATAGCTCTCCGACTCTTTGACCAGGTCCGCGCCCTGAGGGTGGCCGAAGGCGCGGAGCGCGCGCGCCGCGTTATCCAGCCCCCACCAGGAAAAGGTGTTGGTGGAAAGCCAGTACCAGAAGTCCGTTACATCCTCGAGTGAGCCGGCCGGCAACATGCCGTATTCCGGGGCCGGCCTGCCCTGGGCATCTCGCTTCATGGTCGCCTTGCGTTCATTCGCGATCCACTGCGCCGCGTCGATCAAGTGGGGCGCGGCCCGCTCCATCCACGCCCGGTCGCGCGTGTACCAGTAGTGCTCCGCCAAACCCCACAGGGTCCACCCGTGATGCTGGTTGTAGTCGCCGTGTTCGTAGCCGCCCGCGCCGTAAAGAATTCCTTTCTTTGTGCTGAATTGGCCGGGGAGCGGAACGGTCCCCTGGTAGTGGAGGAAGAGTTCCAGGGACCGCTCGGCCTCGGCCTTGTAGCCGCGGCGGTCGAGATCCGTGATCATCATGATGGACTCGTTGCTGAAGGCCCCGTAGAAAAAAGATCCCACGCGCGCCATGTAGCGGTCCGCGCCGATTTCGCGCTCGTTGTTGATCAGCAGGTGGGTGAGGTGAGCTTTGTAGAAATCGTTCAGCCAGGGCTCCGGCGTGAGGATCTCCGTTCCGGCCGAAACGCGGCTTCGCCAGAAACGGGTGACGGCCTCGCGCTCCCGCTCGGGGCTGAGCGCGCGGAGATGCTCGATCTCGGAAGCCTGCGTCAAGGTGATGAAAGGAATCTTCAGATACAGCGTGTGTTCCGTGTGCGGCGCGAGTTCGATGGCGTAGCCGACCCCTGCGGGGGAGTTTTCCAGCTTTCCCGCGCCGCGCGTGTCGGCCAGGAAGCGCAGCACCGGGCGGCCTTCGAAGCGGCCGAGAATCTCGTCACCGCGCGCCTCCAGCGTTTCAAATGCCTTTCTCTCGTCGGAGTCTCTCACGGAAATGTCCGTCGAAAAGCGGAGCCGGCCCACCTGGCGGCCGCCCGAGGTGTTAACGATCCGGATCGCCATGATGGCCACCGTGGGGTCGTCGCCTGCCATGGGCGGCGCGGAACTTAAGTTTGCGGCGAGGACGTCCGCAAAGGCTTCCTGCTCGTACGCGAGCGGACCGTCCAGCCAGCGCGTGGTCACCATCGGAAGACAGCCCTCGGCCAGGGTGCGGTCGGCAAATTGCGAAGCCGGCAGTCCAAACTGGTAGGTGAGGCCGTCCGGCCAAAGGAAATGCCCGTTATCTTTTCCGGGGCGCTTGTCGGAGAAATTCGGCCGATGGACCCACAGCTCGCCGGTGGGGTTTAATCGAAAGCGCTGCCGTCCCCCCTCCATGCCCAGGATGAAATAATACGAGCGCTTGAGCGGCATATCTTTCCACGCCCGTTCCAGGGTTTGTTCGCGCTGTTCGGTGACGCGATCGTAAACGGTCTTGGCGCCCAACTGCTCGAGCGTAGCCCGATGCCCCGAGATCGTCACGGGGTCGGAGGCGCGTGTGACCAGTGCGCCGAAGTCTTTGACGTAAATCCGGTCTCCCCGCATCACCTCGTCCATCGCGAAGGAAAACGGATAGGAAGGCGACCTCATGGTCACGATCGTGCGATCGGCTTCGGAATCCTCCCAGTTTCGCGCGTGGGCGATCGTTGCCTCCAGAACGCACACGCTTCCCTGGCGGGATGCGGAAATCGAATCCTTCACGAGCCAGCCGTTGTACACCTCGATCGGATCGTTGCACTGCTCGCGCTTCTCAAACTGGACGCGTATTCGCTCCGGAGCTTGCCAGACGGAATCGGAAAAGGCGCTGAACCGGGCGACCGGCGGGTGGGGGCCGGAGAACTTTACGCGCACCCGAAGCGTGGGCCGGTAGGTCACTCCCGGGCTTTTCATATCCGGGAACTCCTTTTCGTTGGACGGGGCAAACGTGAAAATCACTTTGCGACCCGCCGTCCGCGCACGGGTGTCTGCGGTCTTCCATCCACCGTTGAACCAGTCGTCGTTCGCAACCCAACCGGTCCTTCCAGCGTTCTTCTCGCCATAGCGGCGAATCGCGACGCCGTCCCAGACGCGATGCCAATATTGAACTTGCATGGAATCGGGCACTGGCAGCGCGCCGCCCGATGGGGCGAAGCTGATCTCCACTCGCTGAATCCGGCGTGACTCGGACCACTCCACGCCCATCGAATCTTTTTCCGCGAGCGGGCTGCCGAAAAGCGCCGCGTCGAGATGCTTCGCCTGAGCCCAGCCCAGAGCACTTCCCGCAACGGCTCCAAGAAGAATGGCTGTAACGGATTTAATAATTCGCATGGCTACCCTCCAAAATAACGAGTATCAGTCCGTTGTACTCCAGGCGGCAAAATTCCCCACACCTCAATCTCCGGATGCTCAGCAGCCAGGTTCGGGGGCAGGGAGCCGAAAGGTCCAACCCATTCCTGACTGCTAATTGTTTCCGGGATTCTTGAATTCCCGGCCTCGAGTTCCTCGAACAGTCTCTTCGACCAAGCGTTCGAATTGTGCGTGCTCCTCGACCTGTTTCTCCGCCCGGATGCGCTCGACGATCCCAGCCAATTCGGACGCTCTCTGCGAATCTCCGCGCTGCCGGGCGATTCGAATCAGGCGATAGTGCGCCTCGACGTGCCGCGGGTCTGCCGCGCACGCCTTCAGGAAGTATCCCTCTGCCGCGGGGCCATCTTCGCGAAGCAGCGAGTATTTTCCCAAAAGATAGAGGGTCTCGGCGTTGCGAGGGTTCAGTTGCAGGGCGCGGCGGAGGATTCGGCCGGCATCCTCCAGACCGGCGAGTGAACTCGATTCAGCCCGGGCAAGCAGTTGCGCGCCATACACGTGCTGGACCAGCGCGTCCTGGGGGAGGAACTCGACAGCGCGGGCCAGAAGCGTGAGGGCTTCGTCCTCCCGATGCGCGGTGAGCAGAAGACCGGCCAGCGCTAGATGTCCGGCGCCATTCCGCGGATAGGCCTCAACCGTGTTGCGGTATTGCGCCTCAGCCTCCGCTGCCCGGCCACTTGCCTGATAGACGAGCCCCCTTTGCAGCGACAGCCGGTCGCCCGCCAGGCCGCGCGCTTGCGCATGAGACAGGACTTGCAGGGCGGAGGAATGATCGCCCCGCGCGACGTGGACCATGCTCAGGTCCAAATAGTACTCGACCGCATCAGGGTCAATCGTGATGGCCTGCTCAAGAGATTGCCGAGCCGGCTCCAGGCGGGCCATCCTGTTGTAAATCCATGCCTGCAGACCGAGCACTTCGCCAGTCCGCATTCCGCGAGCCAGCATTTCCCCTATCGTGCGCAACGCCTCCTCGTCGCGGCCAGTCCGGTACCGTAGCAGAGCCAGGTTAAAGCCGCTGTCGTAAGGGCGAAAGTCCGTCTTCCAAAGTTGGGCAAAAATCCTCTCGCCTTCCGCGTTTTCGCCGAACTCGGCTAAGATAACTCCCAGCTCGAATCGCTTGGAATTATCGCGTTCCGGCGACCTGAGATCTAGTCGCCGCGAAGACTCGAGGGCTGCCTCCCGCTGTCCCGCAAGAAAATAGGCGCGCGTCAATGCAATCAGCACTTGACTGTTGCGAGGGGCCCGCTTCTCGGCCTCCTGCAAGCGTGTGAGGGCGGCTTCAGAGTCAGCGTGCTCTAGCGCCAAGAGGCCTAGAAACAACGGAGGCACAAAGTCATTAGGGAGAAGATGGCTTAGCGTCTCAAGCTCTTTGGAAGCGGTCGCAAAGTCACGACGGCTGAAGGAATTCACCGCACGGTTCTTGCGCGCGGGAAGAAAATCAGGCGCCAGCTCAAGAGCGCGATTATAAGCTGAATCGGCTTCATCATAATGCCCCAAGCGAGTAAGAACCAAGCCCGTCAAGTTGTGGACTTTCGGATCGCCAGGCGCCAGCACGGCTGCCTTCTCAAGCTCCTTTAAGGCCTCGCCCAGGTTGCCGGCTTTCGCCGCCTGCATCCCCCTCTTGTACGCCTCTTTTGCCTCGACGAATTGAGGGCGCTCCACCACCAGGGACGCCAAGGCAATCAGCGCGAGACAAAGTGAGAATGAGGAGTTCATCCGGAAACCAAGACTAACAGCTTGCGGAGAAACTGCTTGGCGATGTCATTTTGAGCCCGTTCACTACGCCCAGGGGAACTCCCTTCGACTAAAAGCTACATCGAGATCCGACCGCCCCACCTGGTCAGCCCGGGGAGGAGTAGGCGCGAAACTGTCATGATCCCCCTTCGCGGGGTTTCAAGATGAATGGAGCCAAACCCGGCGACGTGTTCATGCGCCACTGAGGGCATAAAGGCGGCTGCCCGCGACCCCATCAAACGGCCTGAGGTGGCTGTGGCGAGGTGCAATTTCAGAGATGACGACGACGATCTACCTACCGTGCTGTTCGGCTCTGGTTTACTTCCACCTCGGGCGTTGAAAAAAGTTCAGGGTAGGGGGTGGAGGGGGCGTAGGCCCCCGGTCAAACCGCCTAAAACACGAATTTTAGAGACAACTGTACGACTCGCATCCGATACGTACCAGATGCCTGTGAGAACGCCGGCGAGTCAATGTTCGAATCAATGCCGGTCACGTTGACTCTGTTCAGAAAGTTGAAGGCTTCGGCTCGAAATTGGAACTGACCTTTTTCCGCCCGGCCCATGGGAATGGGGAAGGATTTGGCGAGGGCGACGTCCACACGTACGTACCCTGGGGCCCGGATCAAGTCCCGCGGCATGTTGCCCGGACGTATCGTATCGGGGCGGGGGAAAACATCCGCACTCAAGGCGCCTGCCAGCCACTCCTCTTTGCTGAAGGAAGTCGCAAGGTTGCCTGCCGGACGGTCGGGCCGATCGCCTGTCTGGCCGTCGGCGTTAAAGTCACCTCCAAACCCAAACGGTGACCACGATACCGGGACGAAGAACGGGCCGGACTGCAGGTTCCATACGGAGTTGAGGTGCCACCCGCCGAAAGCTCCAGCCAACAAGCCGGAGCGGCCGCGCAAGATGGGCAGCTCCCACACGTTGTGCAGGGAGAAGACGTGGGCGATGTCATCCCGGCCCCAGTCGAGGTTCGGGTTGAAGACTTCGGTGGCCGACGAGTTGTACTCTCCGCCGCCGCCGACGAAGGCGAAGTTGTTGGTGCCGTGGTTATAGGTGTATGAGGCGGCGAGCTGCCAGCCCTGGCTCATCCGCTTATTGAGCCCCGTCACCAGGCCGTGGTATCGCCGTTCGCCGAGGTTGGTGGTGAGGGTGATGTTCTGGAAGTTGGGATTGAGGAGGTCCAGAACCCCGTCTTCCATATCGCCGGAAAAGCGGTTGACGTTCACGTCGTACAGCTCATTGCTAGTGCGCTTATAGTGATAGCTGGCGTGGAACATCGTGTTGGGGAGCACCTCGTACTGGACGCCGCCAAGGAAGTCGTAAGACATCGGTATCTTGAGGTCTTTGACGA
>CAZTHM010000125.1:0-9413 GCA_964613505.1 uncultured Acidobacteriota bacterium
CCACACGGTGCGGATTCGAATTCGACGCCGCAGAAGTTCTGGGCGCGCTCGCGGACCCGCGATCACTCAATTACGAACCCGACCCGCGCGGCCTGCTCCCGGGACGCGAGGCGGTGGTTTGCTACTACGATGAGCGGGGAGTCGTGCTCGACCCCGCCCAGGTCTTCCTGACCACGAGCACCAGCGAAGCCTATTCGTACATTTTTCGACTGCTCGCGAATCCTGGCGACGCCATCCTGGTTCCTCGTCCCAGTTATCCGCTCTTTGATTTCCTGGCGGGCCTCAATGACCTGGAACTGATTCCCTATCCCCTCTCATACCACGACGGCTGGCGGATCGATCTGAACACCCTGGCCTCCAGCCTGTCTACCGCAGCAAGGAAAGTGCGGGCAATTCTAGTTGTCCATCCCAACAACCCCACCGGCTCCTACGTCAGTCGTGAGGAGCTGCAGTCCTTGCTGCAGCATTGCCGGGAGCACGAGCTCGCGCTCGTGGCGGATGAGGTTTTCTCCGACTATGCCTTCGCGAGCGACGCGGCACGCGCGGCAAGTCACGCGGGAATCTCCGACGCGCTCACCTTCACGCTGAGTGGCCTCTCGAAGATTTCCGCGCTGCCCCAAATGAAGCTGGCGTGGGTGATCGTCAACGGCCCGCCGGATGCACTCCGCGAAGCGGAGGCGCGGCTCGAGGTCATCGCGGACACTTACCTCTCGGTGAGCGCGCCGCTCGCGCACGCCCTGCCCACTCTGCTCGAATCGCGGCGCAGCCTCCAACCGCAGATTCTGGAACGCCTTCGCTCCAACCTGCGCTGGCTGGATGCGCAACTGACTCCGGCCTCCCCGGTAAGTCGCTTGCGAGCCGAGGGCGGTTGGTACGCCATCCTCAGAGTTCCGTCGACGCGCGCGGACGACGATTGGGCCATCGAATTGTTGTCGCGCGACGGTGTCTTCGTACACCCGGGGCACTTCTACGATTTCCCCTCAGAAGGGCATCTGGTGATCAGTTTGTTGCCACTGCCGGAGGTTTTCCAGGAAGGCATTCGAAGATTGCTCGCTCGGGTTGCCGGGTGAGCCTTGCGCGTTCGGAGGCAATCATGACGAGGGTCCTGCGTTCCGCGATCTTGCTTGGAAGTCTGATGGTTTCCGCCGCGTCGGCCTGGGGCGCGCCGCAGGT
This sequence comes from uncultured Acidobacteriota bacterium, assembly GCA_964613505.1. Lineage (GTDB taxonomy): Bacteria > Acidobacteriota > Terriglobia > UBA7540 > UBA7540 > CAZTHM01. Next base: position 1,174 of record CAZTHM010000125.1, read on the forward strand.
CGCACGCAAGGTCATCATCGATACGGACCCGGGGGCCGACGATGCCATGGCGATTCTGCTGGCGCTTAATTCGCCCGAACTCGACGTGAAAGCCATCACAGTGGTGGCGGGGAACGTGGTGGTCGAGCGGGGGATCAAGAACGCGCTAAAGCTGGTCTCGCTCGCTGGACGGTGCGACATCCGCGTGGCACGGGGCGCGCCACGCCCGCTTGCTCAAAAGCTCATCACCGCGGAATTCTTTCACGGGAAGAATGGCTTGGGTGATATAGAGCTTCAAGCACCCGTCTGCCAATCCGACGCACGCTTTGCCCCTGACCTCATCATCGCGCTTGTTCACCAGTACCCACACGAGATCACGCTGGTGCCGGTCGGGCCGCTGACCAATATTGCCCTCGCGGTCGCGAAGGATCCTTCGATTGTTCCGTTGGTCAAGGAAGTGGTGCTGATGGGCGGCGGGATCACCGGAGGCAATGCGACGGCCGCCGCCGAAGCCAACATCTACAACGATCCGGAAGCAGCGCAAGCCGTTTTCGAAGCCGGCTGGCCGCTGACCATGGTTGGATTGAACGTGACCGAAAGAACTTTGTTCACGCGCGCCGACCTGGACCAGCTCGCGAAGACTCACGGCCGCGAAAACAACTTTGCCGTGGGCGTTCTGAAGTACATGGTGGATTTAGCGGGAAAGCTGGGGGCCGACGGGACACCCATGCACGACCCGTTGGCCGTGGGCGCAGCGATCGACCGCAGTTTGATCTCCTCGCAGGATATGCGGGTGGACGTCGAGCTGAACGGCGCGCATACGCGAGGTGAGACGGTGGCCAGCCGGCACAATTCTTCCGACCGAAAGGTCCTGAGTGGCGACCGGTACGTCATCGAAGGGATTGAGAAAGTCCAGCCCAACGTCCACGTCGCCGTCGAGTCGGACGCGCGGCGGTTTATTCAACTTTTTATTTCGCGCCTTGCGGGTAAGTAACAACCGGGCAGGCTTGGACTCGACGAATCCCTAGTGTCCCTTGCCGGGCACCTTGGGCTTGCTCGCCTCTTCTTTGGCTTTCACGGCCTTCAAGGCCATACCGCGGACAACCTCGGCTATGTTCTTGTTAAGCATCAATCCCTTCAGGTCGCGGTCATTCAAGCGATTGAGCAAATGCAGGCCGATGTCGATTGGCAATCGAGGGTTGTTGATGAGCTGGCGGACGACAGCGTAACTCTTCAAGAACTTGCGGCTCGAAGCGATAAGTCGGAGCACTTCCTCAGTGACGCTCTTCATCGACGCGATATTCTCGATCTCCTGGTCGGTAAGCTTCGGCGACTGGAGAACGGCGCGAGCCACAAGCTTGTTGGAGTCCCGGATGAGAAGCAATCGTTCCTCTTGGTTTCCCGTGAGGGCCGTCTTGATCTTTTCTGCGGCGCCCATGCGTCCGATGCGCTGCAAGAGAGTGATGCGTTCCTTGGGTTTCTCCTCGCCCGGAACCTCCTCCGCTGGGTCGGCGGCAGCCTCCGCCGCCACCGGGGTTGTTTCCTCTCCGAGAGCGCTGGTCAGTTTGACCAAATCCCGGAGTTCGTTGGGGAGAGCTGAATTGCCGAGTAGAGCGTCAATCAGTTCCCTCCGGCCGATAGTCATGTGGTTGGCCACGAACTCCAGGATGCCCACCGGCGTGGCAGGATTCGAGATGACCTGTACCAACTCATTGGCGTTCCAAGCCAGAAGGGTGTTGAGCGCCGTGGTGCAAATCGTTTCGTCCTTATCCTTGGCAAGAAAGACCAGAATCTCGATCTTGTCAATCAAAGGGAGAGGGAGAGTCCCTTCCGCGGCCTTCCGGCGGATGACCTCGGGGGCTTTGCCCTCGCGCAGGGAATCAATCAGGCGTTCAGGAATGGTTTATCCCTCAGGGTGAAGCTTTCTTCACATCACTGCGAGTCAGGTGGATCGATTTAACTTCCGCCCGACGTCCCAGGGGCTTTAGCGTTTCGCCATTCAGCGTGAGAACCAAACCCAGGGCATTCCCTGTGGTTACATCGAAAGATTCTCGCGCCTTAAAGGTCTGGATTTCGCCGGGGCGCAGGACGCGCTGGAAAGCCGCCTTGCCGTCCGCCTCCACGGCCACCCAGGAGGGCTCTGTCGCTGCCACCTGGAGGACGAGACCACCCTCGATCTCAGGGAGACCCTCAGGCGTGGTCGGCGTACCGGACCAGGGGCTGGCAGCAACTCCAGTGGCCGTTCCTGCCCTTCCGAGGTCTTGTACAGGGGGAAGAGTCTGATCGGTGGACGGTTGCGAGGAATCAGCTCCGGTCGCAGGCGCCGTCGTTTGCTGGGGCGAGGCGGCGAGATTTGTTGCGGGAGGCGGGGCCGGCGCGGAAGGTCCAGCATTGATCGCCGTTTCCGTGGCCCGATGAGAATATCGGTACACGCCATAGCCGCCGCCAAGCAGGAGTACGGCCAAAAACAACGCCAGCAGGGGCCCTCGCGATCCTTGTTGAGGGGAGGTCAGCCGACTCGCATTCAAACGGTTCAGATCAAAATCGGGATTCGGCTGGGCCACGAGCTGGTACTCGGCGAGCACACTCTCCTCGTCAAGGCCCAGATACCGGGCATAGGCCCGGATGAAGCTGCGGGTGAAAATGCCTCCCGGGACTTTTCCGAAATCCTCCGTTTCCAAGGCTTGCAGGAAACGTACGCCGATCTTGGTGGAGGCAGAGATTTCCTGCAGGGTCACACCGCGCATCTCTCTTTCGCGCTGCAGATTCTCGCCGAAAGACGCCATGTGAGTAATCTCGCGATCTGGACAAGTGGAACCGAAAGTGATGATATTTCCATGCGCCGATGAGTGTCAAATGATTTCAAAGGAGTTAGCTCCCGTCGTCGGCGCAAGCCTGGAACTCCTTACCTGTCTTCGTGTAAGGATGGACTCCTAAAAAAGTGTTGAAAAGGGCCAGCCAATAGGCTAAAAGTGAGTGACCCGATTTTCGAGGGTGAAGCTTCAGGCCAATCATGGACCCGCACGAAGAAATAGTCGAGCTGAAGCGCCAGATCGAGCGGCTCTCACTCTTTCACGATATTGGGAAGACGCTCGCCTCCACGCTGGACTTGCAGAAAATCTTGCAGACCGTGATGGAGAAAATCAGCGACCTCCTGCAGCCCGATACCTGGTCACTGCTGATGCTGGATGAGAGCGGGAAGGAACTCCAGTTCGAGATCGCGATTGGCGCCGGGGCGGACAAGTTGAAAGACGTTCGGCTCAAAGTCGGGGAAGGAATCGCCGGCTGGGTGGCAAAGTACGGCGAGCCGGTCCTGGTCGAAGATGTCAAGCGCGATTCCCGCTTCACTTCGCGTATTGACGAAATCACGCAGATGGACACTCGTTCGGTGGTATGTGTCCCCATCAAAGGAAAAGAGAAGATCCTGGGAGTCATCGAACTGATCAACTGCCTGGGGCGTGAAAGCTTCCGCAAGGAAGACATTCCCATCCTCAAGAGCCTTGCCGATTACGCCGCCATCGCCCTGGAAAACGCCCGGTATATCCAGCGCATTCATGAGCTGACAATTACCGACGATTGTACCGCCCTCTACAACGCCCGGCACCTTAACTTTGTTTTGGATGCAGAGATCTACCGCTCCACCCGTTACGGGTACGAATTCTCCGTCATCTTCCTCGACCTCGACCATTTCAAGCAGGTCAATGACACCCACGGCCACCTGTACGGTTCCAAGCTGCTTTGGTTGATCGGCGACATCATTAAGGGCCACTTGCGCTTGATCGACTACGCCTTCCGGTACGGCGGCGACGAGTTCGTGGTGTTGCTGCCGCAGACTGCCAAGCAGAACTCGCTGATGGTGGTTCGCCGTCTCAAGGATCTGCTGAACTCCAAGACCTTCTTCACCGAGGAGAACCTTAACATCAAGGTGACCGCGAGTTTCGGGGTTGCCTCCTTCCCCGCCGACGGCCGCACGCGGCGCGAACTCCTCCGCATGGCTGATGAGGCCATGTATCTGGTCAAGAACACCACCCGCAACAGCATCGCCCTGGCCGGTGAAGGAATTAGGACTTCGTAGGCTTCTCCCCTCCTGAAGTTCCCGCCGTTCCGTTTCCAGCCTCCTACCCATGCGAACAAGTTCTGGCCACGCGCCCTTCCGGAATCGTCACGCCAGTGCAGTCGCCATCATCTTGAGCAGCGCCTCGAGTGAACGCTGGGTGGCCGCCAGGTGCGAGGTTGCCTGATCCTCGTATTCGGGTTCGAGCGACATCGTGCCGTCATAGCCGTCGCGCACCAGCGCGCGAAGCTGCTCGACGACCTTCACCTGCCCCGTCCCGACAATCGCCGTGTTGCAGTCCTTGTAATCCGGCGCGCACCGAACATCTTTCAAGTGCATATGCCAGATGCGCTTCTTCGGGAGAATCGTGTACCCATCGGGAAAAGAGGTCTCCCCCTGCCAGTAGCCGTTGCCAATGTCCCAGTTCATGCCGAAATTAGACGCCGAAACAAGTTGCATCATTCGAGCCTGTTCCGCGCCCGTGGCCACGTTGCAGATGCTTTCGTTTTCCAGGACCAGGCGAAAACCCTCAACCCGCGCGGCCTCGGCGGCTTTTGACAGCTCTTCCGCGATGCGCGGGAAAAGCTCCAGGGGTTTGGCCACGCGCCAGAAAGCAAACACCCGAAGCGTGTCGGTGGAGAGTGCGTGCGCGCGCTCCATGGCTCGTTTCAGCAAGTCCATCTGTCCCGTGTAGGGATAGGGGTCCTTTTCCGGAGCGACAGGCTTCGTCCCCGGCAAAGTACACTTGTAAAGGGCCGTGTCGAGCACCGAGACTCGGAACTCGTATTTCGCCAGTAAGTCTTTCAGCCGCCTAAGCTGCTCTGGGGTGGTCTCCGTATTGTAGATGTCCCAGAGAGTGCGGATCTCGACCCACCGGAGGCCATAGCTCTTCATGCCTTTGAGCGCGGCCTCGAAGTCCTGTGACCACTCATCGCTGATCGAACCGAGCTTGAAGCGGCGAAGGACTCGTGAGGCGGGCTCTTCCAGTGCCATAACTCGACCCGCCATCAGCGCTGCGCCGCAAAAGCTCCCCACTCGCTCCAAAAATTCACGGCGGCTAATCTGATTCATGTTTCTCCCTCCTCGTGTTTCTCCCGAAACTATACCCCAGGCCGGCGATACAGTGCCCGCCGATCTAATTGGAAGTGCAAGGGCGGCCGATTAAAGAAGTATGACTGGTTTCCTCCCTTCCGCACGATTTGCTCAACTCCGCTACCAAAGCGCGGTGGACCGCGCTAAGATACACCTGCGCCGGACGGGTTGCGACGTCGTGGCGCATCCTCCAGATGATTTGACCCGAGGCGTTTCCGCCATGGATTTGGACAAGCCTCACAAGGAGGTCTTATGCCCCTAAAACACATCACCAGATTCCTTTTCGGAACCCCCGCGCACCTCACGCGCGAGGAAGCCATGAAGATTTTCAAACGTGACCATTTCAAGTGTCAATACTGCGGCCTCGACGGTCTGCATCGTTTCGAGAACTGGCTCGTCATGACGATTGACCATGTCCATCCCCACGCGCGGGGCGGCGCCCGAAGCATGGATAACCTCATCACCGCCTGCCAGCCCTGCAACGTCCTGAAAGGCAAGCGCGAATTCGCGTCGTTTGAGGACGCCAAGCACCACGTGCTGGCAAAGCGCGAGGAATGGCGGGTGCAGTTCCACGATCAGGTCAAGGCGGCTGGAGGCTAGGGGGGAACGCCTTTTCGTACCCTGGGACCAAAGGATCCCAGCTCCAACGCTCTGGACAAACAGCTAGCGGCCCATGGTTCGCTACAAACCAAACTCCCAAGCCCCTCGGAAAGGCGATGCCCAAATCATCAGCCACCGATGCAGGCGGCAGCACGCTTCGACCCCGGGACCCGTTCATCCCATACGGCGGGAGGCAGGGTGAGCACACTTTTGCGGCCCGCCCCTGCAAATGCCCCCGGAACGAGGAGCTTGCCGGCGCCAGATGGAATCTCGCCTGGAAAGGCGCTGATCGATTCCTTCTCGGATACCGTCCAGCTTCTTCTCAATCCATTTGATGCCGGCCGTTGGTTTAAGCTGAGCGCAATCTGCCTGTTTCTGGGCGGCGGGACCGCATCCGCAGCCTTCCATTGGACCTTGAGTACCTTGCCTGGCGACGTGGGTTTTCAACAAACGTTGGAGCAACTGAAAACATATTTGGCAAGCCTCCCCGGATTCCTCTCCTTGAGTGTGGCGCTTGCTGTGTGCCTGGGCTTGGCAATTATTTATGTACGCGCCACGTGCCGCTTTGCCTTGGTGGAAACCATCCTGAAACGAAAAACGCGACTCAGGCGAGGGTGGGAGGAACGACGCCCGTTGGCCCGGTCTTACTTTTGGTGGCTGGTCGGCACGCTGGCCGTCTTGGGCTTTGTGCTGGCAGCGGGGGTAATACTTGCCCTTCCCCGGCTTCGCGCGGAGGCCGGGCAAGGAACTCATTCGCTGGTGCAATCCATCATACTGGCGGGCTTCCTTCTGGGGGAGGTTTTGATAGGCCTCGTGGCCGGAGTGATAATCACCCTCACGGATGATTTCGCCGTGCCGATCATGTACGCCGAAAGGCTTACCTTGCTCGCTGCCTGGAGGAAACTCATCAAGATCCTGCGTGCAGACGCAGCGGCCTTCACCCTCTACTTTGTTGTTCGGCTGGTCGTCTCTGCGGCCATCGGCATGGCAGTCCTTTTCGTCCTCTTCCCTGCCTTGGTGGCGCTCTTCTCCAGCGCCGTCGTCGCGGGAGCGATTGTCGTTTTGACACTTCGCTTTGTAGGACTGGCTTGGGTCTGGACTCCCTTTACGATCATCGTTGCAACTCTGGCACTCCTGGCTCTTTCGACGCTCACGATGGTTCTGCTGGGAGTCGCGGGGATGCCCGGCCAAGTCTTCCTTCAGACCTTCGGGATGCGTTTCCTCTCCCCACACCTCACCACTCTCGACTCCCTGTGGCAGGGTTCAACTCCTTCCCAGGAGCATGAATGACGCCGCCAGATTCCGCGACCTCGCCGTGGCGCCAACTCACAGGCTACCAGTGGCTGGTGCTAGTGGTGGCGTGGCTGGGTGTTCGATTCCATGGATGCCACTATCTACGCGCTGGGGATGTTGGTACTCCTCAAAGCCCGGGAAACAAAACACGATGTCTTGCGATGAGCGGCCCGGGCCGCACAGAGAGAACCTCCGGCAATGGCGGTTGCATTCGCGGACTCCCGGGGGATGGAGGCATGGTCGCCGCGAAGCGGATTGTTGTGCGAGAACGCTGCTGGTTGCCGGCGCTGACTGTTGCCGGTACAGGCGATGACGATTTCACACAGCCCGAGCCTGATTTTGGCCTTGAAACAAGAGTGGGCATGCTATAATCCGCCGACAAGGCAAGCAACGAAGGGAAACTGGATAATCATATGAGAATGCAGCGAGTTTTCACGTTGCCAGCAGAACCAAGGAAGCCGCGAAGCACACGGCTCAAACTTCTCGCGGGTTGCGCGGCTCTTGTCGTTTATCACGCAGTTATCCTCAGCCAGGCAGGCATACTCTTGGCGCAATCGAGTAGCATCGGAGCCCAGCGGAATTCGTCTGCTTCGCCGAACGTTTCCACCAACTCAAAACGTCCAATCGCAGCCGGGCCGGATGTGACCACTCGTACCCGAGTGCTGGAAGCGTACGGCCAGTTGCCCCTGAGATTCGAGCCCAACCGCGGCCAGACGGACGAGAAGGTCCAGTTCCTTTCCCGCGCGCCAGGATTCACGCTGTTCTTGACAGGAAACGAGGCGGTGCTGCGACTGAGAGGGAGTGAGTCGAAGGTCGAAAGTCAAAAGTCGAAAGGCCCCGGCAATGGCGCCGCTTCCGAATCCCGAGTCCCGGCCGTTCTCCGCATGAGCTTGACCGGCGGAAACCGCGCGCCGGAATTGGCCGGTGTCGAAGAACTCCCCGGCAAGAGCAATTACTTTATTGGCCGGGACCCTAATAAGTGGCACGCGGGGATTCCGAACTACCGCAAGGTCGCGGCCCGCAACGTCTACCCCGGCATCGACCTCGTCTATTACGGCAACCAGCGTCAACTGGAATACGACTTCACGGTCGCACCGGGCGCTGACCCGCGCGCCATCCGCCTTGCATTCGAAACTGGAAGCTCGAAAATTGAAAATGGAAATTCGAAAGTTTCCATCGACACAAACGGCGATCTCGTGATTGCGCTCGAAGGCGGCGAATT
>CAZTHM010000126.1:0-9338 GCA_964613505.1 uncultured Acidobacteriota bacterium
GGTGCCACTCGGTGGGCGAGGGATCGAACCTGGCGGGCGGGACTTTCGCTGCCAACCTGACGCGTGTGGGGGAAAAGGATAACTACGATTACCTGGTGCGGTGGATCCACAACCCGCGCGAGCGGACGCGGCCGTATTGCTCCTTCGAGAAGCGCGACCTGACCGAACAGGACTACAAGAAACACGGCCTACCGTTCGTCTTCGACCTCGAACACAGCAAGTGCCCGAACGACGGCCACGAGCTGCAGACCGAGCAGATGACCGTCATGCCCAGCTTGCGGCTATCGGCGCAAGAGGCGCGGGACATCGCCAGCTACCTCATCACGCTGAAGCAGAAGGACCCCAGTTCTTACGCCAAAGCCGACTTCCTCAACGACCCCAAGCTGGCGGCCCAGGGCAAGGCGGTTGTGAAGCGCTACGGCTGCGCGAGTTGCCACGAAATCGCGGGCCTGGAAGACGAGGGGAGAATCGGCACCGAGTTGACCAAGGAAGGCTCGAAGCCGCTGGAGCAATTCGATTTCGGATTGTTCGTGCGCGAGGCGCGGGAAAAGGATTGGTACAGCCACAAAGGCTTCTTCGAGCACAAGCTGGCGACGCCGGAGATGTTTGACAAGGGCATGATCAAGGCGGAGAGTGAAGAGCTGAAGATGCCCAACTTCGACCTCAAGCCCCAGGAAATCGCCGCCCTTACCACCTTCCTGATGGGCAGCGTAGACCCGACCCTGCCCAATCGTTACTTCAACCAGCCGGAGGATTACCGCAAGGACGTCCAGGACGGCTGGTGGCTCGTGAAAAAATACAATTGCATGGGCTGCCACCAGTTCAAAGTGGGGCAGGATTCGGCGCTCATGCAAAACCCGCGCTACCAGACGCCGGAGGGGAAAGACCAACTGCCGCCCAAGCTGCTGGCCGAAGGCGCGCGCGTCACGCCGGAGTGGTTGCTGAGGTTTCTGTCGAATCCCGCGCTCAGTGAGTCGGATACGGAGGGGAATGGCGTGCGGCCCTACCTGAAGGCGCGCATGCCGACCTTCTACTTCTCCCCCGTCGAGGTGCGGAAACTGGTGCGCTTCTTCCAGGCCGAGTCTTCGCAGCCGATGCCTTACATCCCGCAGAAGCTCGAGCCACTAACGGCGCAGGAACTCACCCTGGCGCGGGCGCTCTTTACCAGCCGCGCCGCCCCCTGCCTGAAGTGCCACGCCACAGGCGATGCCGGGCACGACCGCTTCGCCACCGCCCCCAATTTCCTGCTGGCGCGCGACCGCCTGAAGGCGGGATGGACCAAGCGCTGGATTCTGGATCCGTCGATGATCAGCCCGGGCACGGCCATGCCGTCCGGATTGTTCAAGCAGGACGGCAGCCGCTGGGTCTTCTCCGGACCCACGCCGCCGATTTTCGGCGGGTATGCGGGAGACCAAGCCGATCTTCTGGTACGCTATATGTTCGAGTTAACGCCTGACGAGCAGCGTCGGCTGATGGGAATGAGCGCTGGCGCCACGGCATCCGCCACGCGTGACCCGGACACCGACGCGGGGAAAAGGACTTCCGCTTTGCGGCCCAATCCCGTCGCCATGCTGGTAAAAGCTCATTAAGAGCAAGGTCTGGAAATAATTCTCAGAGAGAGGCAGCAACCATGATTCAACGAAAATTCTTCTTAGCTTTTTGTCTGGTAGCGGCGCTCGCATTGGTCGGTTGCGGGCAAAAGGAATCTTCGGCTCCGGAGGAGGCCGCGGGTCCCGCGGAGCAGGCCGCGGCGCCCACACCCATTGACCAGGCCACTGTCGCCACCGTCAGCGGCAAAGTGTCCTTCCAGGGCGCCAAACCAAAACTGGCCCGCATCATGATGGACCAGGACCCGGTCTGCGTCCAGAAACACAGCGGTGCTGTCTTTGCGGAAGATGGCGCCGTCAACGACAACGGCACCCTTCCCAACGCTTTTGTTTACGTCAAGGGCGGGGCGGAGAAGTACACCTTCGCCATCCCCAGCGAATCGGCAGAGTTGGATCAGGACGGGTGCGTCTACAAGCCCCACGTCCTGGGAGTTCAGGTGGGACAGACCCTCAGAATTCTGACCAAGGATCCCACCACGCACAACATCCACCCCATGCCCAAAGATAACCGGGAATGGAACATGTCCCAGGCGCCGAACGCCGCTCCCCTGGAGCAGAAGTTCTCGCGCCCGGAAATCATGATTCCGGTGAAATGCAATCAGCACCCGTGGATGAAGGCGTACGTCGGCGTGACCAAGAGCCCCTTCTTTGCCGTTACCGGCAGCGACGGGACATTCTCCATCAAAGGCCTGCCGCCCGGCGACTACACGCTGGAGGTCTGGACCTCGACCTTCGGCACCCAAGAACAGAAAGTGACTGTGGGCGCGAAAGAAACCAAAACCGTCGACTTCAGCCTTAAGGGCTAGGGACCGGTTTGGGGAAGTAGGTAATTTCTGCCAGGGGTACTGTGTACCCCTGGCCTCTGCCATCGAAGGGTTCGAGGGATAAGACAATTGTCCCGGCGGAAAGGGACAAATTGTCTCTTGCGGTCGGACTCCCTTTCCTGCGAAACTGATTTGGGTGTGTAAGCAGGGCAATTTAACTTAACACTTCCCATTAAATCCCAGAGTCTTGCGGCCAAGCCTCGGGAATCTTTTCGAGGAGCATTGAATCATGGCGCTGGCCATAGCGCTCGTTGTAGCGCTAATCACAGTTGTTTCCGTGGGCCTGTTTTGGGCACAAATCTGGTGGTTCCCGGTGGATATTTCGACGCACGGTTCCTCGGTTGACCACCAGTTCATGCTGACATTGATTATCACCGGCGTGATTTTTGTGCTCGCGCAATTCGGCCTCGCCTACTTTGTCTGGCGCTACCGCGACCGGGACGACGGGCGGAAAAGTTCATATTCCCACGGCAACAACCGGCTCGAGGTCACCTGGACGATTGCCGCTGCCATCATGTTCATCGGCCTGAACCTGATGGGCTACCGCGTGTGGGCAGGGCTGCACTTTGCCGGAGCCGAACCGGGCGCGCTGCAAGTGGAAGTTTGGGGGCAGCAGTTCGCCTGGTACTTCCGCTATCCCGGGCCGGACGGCAAGTTCGGCCCCACGCACGTCGAGAAGGTCAACGACGCCACCGCCAACTATCTGGGGCTGGACCGGGATCACGACGCGGACTCCAAGGATGACATTGTCACCTCAACGCTATCGATTCCCGTGAACCGCCCCGTGCAACTGATCCTGCGTTCCAAGGACGTGACCCATTCCTTCTTCGTTCGCGAATTGCGCTTCAAGCAGGACATGGTTCCGGGGATGATCATCCCGGTGCACTTCACCGCCATACAAACCGGGCGATTCGAGATTGCTTGTGCGGAGCTGTGCGGCCTGGGGCATTACCGCATGCGGGCCTTCCTTCAGGTGATGTCCGATGACGGCCTTCAGAAGTGGCTGCAGACGATGGCGGAGCAGCAGTGAACACGTTCGAGAGGGGGCAGAGGTAACTGATGGCAGAAACTCACGCAGCAGCCGTACACCGGCACGCGGCGCCGAAAAATTTCATCTGGAAATACATCTTCAGCGTGGACCACAAGGTAATCGGGATCCAGTATTTCTTCCTGGCCCTCTTCTCAGTGTTTGTGGGCTTGCTGCTTTCGATTCTGATCCGCCTGCACCTGGTCTGGCCGCAGCTCAAAATCCCCTTGCTCGACAAGCTCTCGCCCGTGGGCGCGCCGGGAGGGATTATCACCCCGGAGTATTACCTGGCGCTGCTGACCCTGCACGGCACGATCATGGTTTTCTTCGTGCTGACGACCGCACCCCAGGGCGGCTTTGGCAACTACATCCTGCCGATTCAGATCGGCGCAGAAGACATGGCCTTTCCGCGCCTCAACATGCTCTCGTTCTGGACGACGTTTGCCGGCCTGGTGGTCATCATGGCGACGTTTTTTGTGGGGGACGGCCCGCCCATTTCCGGTTGGACGGCCTATCCGCCGCTCAGTGCCGTGGGTGGGGCTGCCGGCCCGGGGCAGGCGGCGGGCCAAACCCTGTGGATCATTTCCATCGCCATTTTCTGCGTGGCCTCGATGCTGGGCGCGCTCAATTTCATTGCGACGACGCTTGACCTGCGGGCGCGCGGGCTTTCGCTCCTGCGACTCCCGCTGACCTGTTGGAGCTGGTTCATTACCGCCATCCTCTCCCTGCTTTCTTTTGCGGTCTTGCTCGCGGCCGGCGCGCTGCTGCTTCTCGACCGGGTCGGCGGGACGAGCTTCTTTGTGCCCGGCGGCCTCATCGTGAGCGATAAGATCATCCCCCACACCGGAGGCTCACCGCTCCTCTGGCAGCACCTGTTCTGGTTCTTCGGCCATCCCGAGGTGTACATCGCGATTCTCCCCGGCATGGGCGTGACCTCCCACCTTCTCGCGCAAGCCCATCTTCGGCTACAAGGCCATGGTGGCCGCCATGTTGTTGATCGGCTTCTTGGGATTCATGGTCTGGGGCCATCACATGTTCGTAAGCGGCATGAGTCCCTATTCGGCGTTTGCGTTCTCGGTCCTGACTATGGCGATCGCCGTTCCCTCCGCTATCAAGACCTTCAACTGGCTCGGGACCATCATGGGGGGCAAGCTGCGTTTCGTCACTCCCATGCTCTTCGCGTTGGGCTTCGTCTCGCTGTTTGTGACCGGCGGGCTAAGCGGCATCTTCCTGGGCCAGCCGTCGATCGACATCTACTTTCACGACACCTATTTCGTGCTGGCGCACTTCCACATGATCATGGGCGTGGCCTCGATCTTCGGGATTTTCACCGCCACCTACTTCTGGTTCCCCAAGATGTTTGGCCGCATGATGAGCGAGACGCTGGGCAAGCTTCACTTCTGGCTTACCTTCGTGGGCGTTTACGCAGTCTTCATGCCCATGCATTTCCTGGGGCTGGTCGGGCACCCGCGGCGCTACTCCGAATTGACAGGATTCGAATTCCTCAAGCCCTTGATGGACGTCCACTACTTCATTTCCGTCGCCGCATTCATCACCGGCGCGGCACAGCTCATTTTCCTTGGCAACCTGTTCTGGAGCATGTTCAAGGGCAAGAAGGCGTCGGAAAATCCCTGGGAGGCCACGACGCTCGAGTGGACGGTTCCTTCGCCGCCGCCGCACGACAACTTCGCTGGGAAGCGTCCCGTGGTTTACCACGGTCCCTATGAGTTCGGCGTGCCGGGCGCAGAGAAGGATTACGTTATGCAAGACTCGCCGGAAAAGGTGGACGAGAAACATTGAGTTGTAGCGCAGGGTTGTTCTCGAACTCTGCGGCTCTTCTCTGAATTTGAGAATCATATGGGTTCGACAACCTTAAGCAAGCCCGATACTCCGGCGCGGCTCGATGACCCCGGCCGTGGCGGCAGCCGTCCCGGCGGCGGAGACTTCGGTGGCGGAGATTCGTGGGAATCCTCCGGAGCACGAGTTCCCTCTCGCACCTACAAGATTGGCATGTGGATGGCGCTGACGGCCATCGTAATGCTCTTCGCCGCGTTCACCAGCGCGCTGATCGTTCGCAAGGGTCTCTCGGAAGATTGGGTCTCGACACCCCTGCCGCGCGTGCTCTGGTTGAATACGCTTATTCTGCTCGCGAGCAGCGCGACGCTGGAGCTTTCTCGGCGCGGGCTGACGAGGGGCGCGGCGAACCAGTTCGCTTCCTGGTTGTTTGCGACGGTGGGTTTGGGCTTGCTCTTCATGGGCGGCCAGTTTCTGGCTTGGCGCGAACTGGCAGCGCGCGGCGTTTATCTCGCCTCCAATCCGAGCAGCTCCTTTTTCTATCTCTTTACCGCCGCACACGCTCTGCATTTGCTGGGTGGGATTATCGCGCTCCTCTACGTTGTGGCCCGGGCGCCAGCCATCGCCGCCGGGCGCCAGCGCCGGACCGCGATCGATGTGACCGCTATCTACTGGCACTTCATGGACGGATTGTGGATTTACATTCTCCTGTTGCTCATGACGAGGTTTTAGGATGGGAAGCGAAGAATTGACCGGAAGCCCCGGTGCGGGCTTGCCTGGCGGGGCAGGCTTGCACGCTGCCGCAGCCCAGGAATCGGCCTGGGGCGGAGGGGGTTCTCCCTTCGCCATGGGTTCCAAGAAGCTGGGGATGTGGCTGTTCATCGTGTCGGACGCCATCACTTTTTCGGCGCTTCTGATCGCCTACAGCTACGTGCGCGTGGCCAGCGCCGACTGGCCCATGCCGTTCCATTTTTACCCCAGCGTCATCAAGGCGACGGTGATGACGTTCGTGCTGCTTTCGAGCAGCGTGACGATGGTCATGGCGGTGCGCGCGGCCAAGCTCGACCAGCGCGGGACGGCGGCCAAGTGGATTGGTGCGACGATGGTTTGCGGGCTGACGTTTATCGTCCTGCACGCGTTCGAGTGGGCAACGCTGATCGAGGAAGGCGTGCGGCTGTTCAAAAATCCCTGGGGCAGCCCGCTGTTCGGCGCGGCGTTCTTCACCCTGACGGGCTTGCACATGACTCACGTCGCCATCGGGGTGGTTTATCTGGGCATCGTGGCGGGGGCATACGGCTCGGGAAAGCTGAGCTCCGAAGACGTCGAGGTCAGCGGGCTTTACTGGCACTTCGTTGACCTGGTCTGGATGTTCATCTTCCCCCTGGTTTATTTGATGTCGGTGAAAATGGGTTAGGTCCGGGAGGCAGCATGGATCAGTCGGCTGAACACGCGCATCACGCAGGCAGCGTCAAACTCTTTCTGTATGTCTGGTTCTGGCTCCTGGGGCTGACCGGTGTCGAAGTCTTCCTCGCCTACAAGCAACTGGGCGTCAAGTTGATGCTGATCTTGCTCATGGGACTCTCGATCATCAAGGCGTCGCTGATCATCGCCTACTTCATGCACCTGCGCTACGAGCGGCGCAGCCTGGCGCTGATGCTGATGCCCGCCCTGGTTTTCGTTGTGATGATGCTGTTTGTGTTCTTCCCCGACAGCCTGCGGCTGCTGCACATGAGACCGCAGTAGGGCGAGTAGGCAGAGGGCAGAAGGCAGAAGGACCACCTTATGAGGTCGATTTTCCAAATTCGATTTTCCAAATTCGATTTTCCAATTTCCGTTTTCCTCTCGCGCTACGGCAGGTTGCTCGTGCTCCTCGCTGTGGCCGCCATTTTGCTCGCGCTCCCGACTCCACTGGCTGCGCAGGGCTGCGCCATGTGCTACACCAGCGCGGCAGCGGCCAAGGAGGCGGGACTACAGGCCCTTCGGAACGGCATTCTGATCCTGGGGATCCCGCCGCTCGTAATGTTCATCGGTATTTTCTTGTACGTCTTGCGGCGCCGCGACCGTTTCAACGATACGGGCTTTGGAGACGACAGAGGGCGGGATGAAATGCCCTCGGAGCTAACGCCTGGGTTGCCAGGCGATCTCGGAGAAGAACCCGAAGCGGCTTTGTCAATCGTGGCTTGGCCGGGAGACCGCGACCATTCCGAGAACTCGATTTCGTCTCGACAAGGGCATTAAGAAGTGAAGACCATTCAACAAAATCGATGGCTCCACGCGTACGCGACGATCCTCGCCGGCGCGACGTTTCTATTAATCATCGCCGGCGCCCTCGTGACCTCGAACGACGCCGGACTCTCGGTTCCCGACTGGCCGACTTCCTTCGGGACGTTCCGCATGCCGCGCATGGTGGGCGGCGTCCTCTACGAACACGGCCACCGCATGATCGCGGCCACGGTCGGCCTGCTAACCGTGATTCTGGCCGTCTGGGTCTGGCTGAAGGAGCCGCGGCGCTGGGTGCGCTGGGTGAGCGGAGCGGCCGTGCTGGCCGTGATCGCACAGGGCGTTTTAGGAGGGATCACGGTACTGTTCTATCTGCCCGTGGCGATCTCGGTGGGTCATGCGACTTTGGCGCAATCGTTTTTCTGCACCACCGTCAGCCTCGCTCTCTTTACTCGCGTCGACTGGCGATGGGATGAAACAAAGATCGAAGACCTCTCCGCGCCCTCGCTGCGGCAACTGTCGGTCATGACGTCTGCCGCGATTCTTCTCCAGCTCGTACTGGGTGCGGCGTTTCGCCATAACGGTATCGGAATCGTTCCCCACATCGTCGTCGCCATGGTCGTGACGCTGCTCGTCACCTGGGCGGCCATGAGGGTCTTCACCAAGTTCCGCTCGGAACGGCGACTGGCGCGATTGGCGGCGACGCTCGTGGGCCTGTTGGTCGCGCAGTTGTTCCTGGGGGTTGGCGCGTACATGATGAAGCTTGCCGCACGAAACGCGCCTCAGCCCTTGCCGCCCGTGGTGAACATTACGACCGCGCACGTGGCGGTCGGAGCGCTGGTGCTGGCTACGAGCGTGGTTTTGGCGCTGCACGTCTTCCGGTTCGTAGCATCTCCCGGCCGGGTGCCGGCGCTCGGCGAAGCGTCGCAGAAGGCTGCGGCATGAACAGCGGAGTATTCAAAACGGATGGAACGTCTCTCGCAAAAGCGGGCGGGTCGACCGCATGGCTTTCAGCCCTCGCCGACTATTGGGTTCTGACCAAACCGGAAGTCAACTTCCTGGTGGTCATGAGCACGCTCGTCGGATTCTATCTGGGGACGCGCGGACCGTTGGACTGGATGCGGCTCATCCACACCCTGCTCGGCACGCTGCTGGTGGCGAGCGGCACAGCAACATTGAATCAGCTTATCGAGCGTGATGCCGACGCCCTCATGCGTCGTACGGCCAATCGTCCCTTGCCGGCGGGAAGGTTAAGCCCCGTTGAAGCCCTGGTCTTCGGGTTGCTGCTCTCGGTTGCGGGCGGCCTTTACCTCTGGCTCGCAGTGAACCTGCTGGCGAGCGTTTTGGCGATCGCTACGCTGGTCTCGTACCTTCTCATCTACACGCCACTCAAAAAGAAGACGCCGTGGTGTACGTTCATCGGAGCCTTCCCAGGCGCGATGCCTCCTCTGATCGGCTGGGCGGCGGTATCAGGCAGCCTGAGCCGCGAAGCCTGGGTTCTCTACGCCATCCTCTTCTTCTGGCAGTTCCCTCACTTTCTGGCGATCGCGTGGATGTACCGCGAAGACTACGCGCGGGCGGGCCTGCTAATGCTTCCGAAGGGCGATGTAGAAGGAAAGGTTACGGGCCGTCAAATCGTTGCGTATGCGCTGGCGCTTTTGCCGGTGAGTTTGATCCCTGTGTGGACGGGCCAGGTGGGACTTATCTACTTCTTCGGGGCGCTTGCCCTGGGACTGATGTACTTGTATTCCAGCGCGCGTCTGGCTTCTTCAAGATCAAACTTGCTGGCTAAGCGTCTTCTATTGGCTTCTGTCGTTTACCTGCCGCTGGTTTTCGCTCTGATGATGATTGATAAGGTCTCGGTTT
>CAZTHM010000127.1:0-9282 GCA_964613505.1 uncultured Acidobacteriota bacterium
TTGCCGCGGCGTCGATTCGGCGGCCACTCCTATTCGTCGTCACGTTCCTGGTGATTCTGATCGTTCTCCCGCCATTCTTTTTCGCGCGGTTCGGAGATACGCCGATTTACGTCTCGACATTCCTCGCGCCCATCGGCGTGGCCATCGTAGTCGCGCGGCTTCCTGATTTCCGCTTTCGACTCGATCCTGTGGCGAGGGGGCTGGGGGTGTTCCTCTTCGCGACAGGCTTGTCGCTGCCTTTTGCCTACTGGTTTTCAGGACTCGAATTGGGAAACGCCAGCTCCTTCCGCTGGCTGTTGCTGGCCCAAGCCGCGATGATTTACCTGCTCGTCCGAGGCGGCGCGCCGACTCAAGAGGGTTGCGCGGAGCGCTGGCTGTTTCGCATTCTTCTAGTCGCGGCGACGCTCTCGGCCACTTATGGCATCGTTGATTTCTACTGGCCCATTCCGCTTCCCCACCCTGCCGCCGACCAGTACATCTGGCTGGGGTCGGGAGTGCTGCGCCGCGCCCAAGGAGTTATCTACGAGGCTTCCAGTTTCGCGAACCTGTGCGGATTCTTTCTGCTGATCGTTTCCGCCGCTTTCCTGACCCGCCAGGAGCGCGTAGTTGGACTTGCCCGCGCCTGGGTATTGTTTCTGATTCCAATCCTCAGCTTGGCTGTTTTCGTGTCGTTCTCACGAAGTTCGTGGGGCAACGTTGCCGTTGGCATTCTGGCTTTTGCTGGCGTGTCCGGGAAGGCACGCTTGAGCCGGGGTGCGGTTCTGCTGCTGATGCTGGCGATCCCGCTCGGCGCCTTGTGGTTCTACACTCCGGAGCTGTGGGATTACCTGGTCAACGCTCGCCTCGGATATCTCGCGCAGATCTTTTCTGATCCGAACCTTGCCTCCAGCGGCCGCTCCGAAACCTGGGCTCGGGTGCTTGCCATCATCGAGGATCATCCGCAGTACCTGCTCTTCGGCGTGGGATACAAGACCCTCCCCTACACGCGCCTCTTTCATGAAGAAATCATCACCGATAATGGCTACCTGAGCCTGCTCCTCGAGACAGGCATCGTCGGCTGTGGGAGTTTGCTGTTTCTGAGTGGCGCAATTCTCAAAACATTCCACAACCTGGCGCGGCGGAGTGACGGAGCGCTTCGGTTCTGGAGCACCTTGCTGTTTTCGTTTTGGTGCGGCGAGATGGTCCAGATGCTGGCGGCCGACGCTCACACCTACTGGCGGAACATGGTTCTCTTCTTTGCCATGATGGCGTTCACTTTGAATCGCGCGGAACGCCAAGGGCTCTTGACCACGGGCAACGCTGGGAGCCTGCTCAGCCGATTGCGGCGAGGCGAGGTGAAGCCATGAAACTCCCCGTGCTGTTCCTCGACCAGCAAGCGTGGCGCGCAGGAGGCCAGCGCGTTCTGGAAGATGTACTGGACGCGCTGCGCGAAGACATCGATCCCATCGTGGCCTTTCCAGAAGACGGTCCGTTCGCCGCCTCGCTCCGCAGCCGAGGCGTTGAGACCTTGTTCTATCCGCTCGGTAGCTATCGCCCCGGACGGAAGTCAGTGGGCGAAATGCTGGCCTTTCCAATCCGCAGTCTGGTGTGTGGACTGAAATTGGCTCGGGTTGTCACCCGGCGAGGAATTCGTTTGATCTACATCAACGGGCCTCGCTCGCTGCCGGCCGGAGTGCTGGCGGCACGGCTCACCCGAACGCCCTCGATTTTTCATCTCCATCGGACCTTGACCCGTCGGTCGGATGTCCTCATTACCGGACGGGCCGCCGCGCACGTAACACGCATCCTGGCGGTTTCGCAGGCTGCTGCCGACTCACTGGTGAGAACGAATCCTCACCTGGCAGCCAGAACGCAGGTCATCTACAACCCGCTGCGGTCGCCGGCTCGGACGACAAGTTCGGAGTTGGCAAACGCCGCTCCCTCTGCAAGTGGGCCGGTGGTAGGCATGGTCGGCCGCATTACACCGCAAAAAGGGCAGTTGGTGATGCTCCGCGCCACGGCGCTGCTGCGCGAATCCTGGCCGAATCTCGAAATCGTTTTTGTGGGCGCGCCTGAGCAAGGCAGCGCGCGCGATGTTGCTTATCTCCGCGAGCTGAATGCTGAAATCACGCGGCTGGGTTTGGGCGACAATGTCCACTGGGCGGGCTTTCAGGAGAACCTCGACTCCTATTACGCGCGCTTTGACGCGGTGGCGATTCCCTCGATCGAGGCCGAAGGGTTTTCCCTGGTGGCGTTGGAAGCGCTGACCTGGGGCGTTCCCGCGGTTGCCTCGCGTGGCGGCGGAATAGAAGAGATTCTCCGCGACGGCGTAAGCGGATTGCTGGTCCCGCCAGGAGACGAGAAAGCACTTGCGGTCGCGCTCGCGCGCGTCTTGGGCGATGCCAAGCTGCGGACCCGGCTCGTCGCTGGCACGAGGACAAGCCTCGATGAACGCTTCTCCCCGGAGAAGTTCCGCACCGCAATTCGAGGAATCATCTCCGAACTGGCTTCACCGTCGCGAGAGGTGCCTCGCGAAAAGGAAATCGAGGCGCGCGCATGATGGCCGTTTCCGCCCCAAGAACCGCTCTCGCGCATCACTGGCTGGTCACGATGCGTGGCGGCGAGCGCGTGCTGGAAGCATTGGCGCAATTGTTTCCTTCCGCCGATGTCTTCACGCTGGTCTGTGACTTTGCACGAATGCAGTCCGCCTTCGGCGGACATCGCATTCAAACCTCATTTCTCCAGCGCCTGCCGCGCGCCACGCGGTGGTATCCGCGATACCTTCCGCTTTTTCCGTTGGCCACCGAGCGGCTCGACCTGCGGGGGTTTCCGCTGGTCATCACTTCCGACGCGGCCACAATGAAAGGCGTGCGCACCGATCCCGGCGCCATCCACATCTGCTATTGCCATACGCCCATGCGCTACGTCTGGAGCGGATACGAGACGTATTATCGGGCCAGCGGACCGCTGACGCGATTGCTCATGCCGCCGGTCGGGGCGTGGCTGCGACGTTGGGACTATCGTGCGGCGCAACGGGTTACGCACTTCGTCGCGAATTCGCAGACGGTCGCGGAACGAATCCGCCGCTACTACCACCGCGAGAGCTCGGTCATCTACCCGCCAGTGGACACCGATTACTTCACGCCGGCTCCTCCCTGTGAGAAACGGGGAGACTTCTTCCTTGTGGTTTCACAGCTTGTCCCTTACAAGCGCATCGATTTGGCCATCGAGGCTTTCAACCGCAACGGCCGGCGGTTGGTGGTGATCGGAGAGGGGCCGGAACAGAGAAGGCTGGAACGCAACGCGCGCTCAAACATTCAGTTCCTTGGTTTCAAACCCCACGAAGTTCTGCGCGAAGCCATGCAGCGCGCTCGCGCCCTGGTCTTTCCCGGCGAGGAAGATTTCGGAATCGTCATGGCGGAGGCCCAAGCTTGCGGGACTCCGGTGATCGCTTTCCAAAGCGGCGGTGCTTCCGAAATCGTGACGGATAGCGCGACTGGGATTCTTTTCGCCCAACAGACGGCCGCCTCGCTCGAAGAAGGGCTCCAACGCTTCGACGCGGAGAGATTCGATCCTGCCGCCATTCGTGAGTCCGCGCTGCGCTTCTCGCGCAAGAGGTTCATGCGGAAGTTCACGGGATTCCTCGAACGCGTGATTTCCCCCGTGAGAGTTGTCCAAACGCAAAGTGTTGAGTCGGGGCAGGAAGTTCTGGCTGCTGACTCCACCCTCTGACTCCGGTCATCCCCCGACAGCTTGGGCGTTTGGGGGCATTTTAACTGCCCGATCGCCTCTGGGGGATAAGTCTCTCCCTCTTGCCGCTTGCGGGATTTCACACCCTGCTCTGCCGTTTATCAGGTCCTCCGGAAGGACATAACCTCAGCCCAACTTGTCGTTTTCCGACCTACCCGAGAACCTCTTGACTGTAACTCCTTTTATTACAACACATTATGATTTCCAATGAACGTGATGGGATGGCCAGCCGGTTTGGCATCGGGCGTGCCAAACGGAACGGTGCGAGGGACTTCGGGTCCTAGGAATCCGTCAAATGACGGATTGAGGAATGGGGCTAACGGGCTCGGACGAAACCGTTAGCCCCATCCTGATTAGGGGCCGAAAGTCCTCCTCCGCAACCAGGGCCAAACGAACCAGGGTGAATCAGGAAAGCAGAAGGCGATGATTTCTATTTCCAACCTCTTTTCTTTGCTTCCCGGCTCCGGTGGAGGGAATGGATCGGGACGCCAAATTACCGCCGGGCCGAAGGCATTGGTGCCGTTGGCCCAAGGGGACGTTTCGCCTTCAGCGTCTGAAAGCAAGCCGACCGTGGTCTGGAACGCGACCCGCGCCTGCAATTTGAACTGCTCCCACTGTTATTCAGATTCCCGGTTACTTCCCTACCCGGGACAACTGACGGCGGCGGAAGCGCGGGTCATGATTGCAGACCTGGCGCAATTCGGTGTTCCTTCTCTCGTGTTTTCCGGCGGCGAGGCGCTGCTGCGTCCCGACTTGCCGGAATTGATTGCCCAGGCGCGTGACCTCGGGATTCGCCCTGTCCTTTCAACCAACGGAACTTTAATTACTCCCTCGGTTGCCGCGGATTTGAAGCGCGCCGGCGCGGCTTACGTGGGAATTTCGCTGGGCAGTCTGGACCCGATGAACGACTGGCTACGGGGCAAGGAGGGCGCCTTTCAAACCGCTCTGGACGGTCTTCGAAACTGTGTCGCGGTGGGCCTGCGCGCGGGCCTCCGGATCAAGCTCACCCGGAGCAATTTCCATGATCTGGATGAAATCTTCGCCTTTGTCGCACGTGAGAAAATCGAGCGCGTATGCTTCCATCACCTGGTTTACGCCGGGCGAGGCAACGATGGTCCAAAGGACGACCTCACCCACGAGCAGACTCGCCAGGCGATGGAAATCATCCTGCGCCGGGCGGCGGATTTTCGCCGTCGCGGCCGGAAGATCGAAATCCTCACCGCCGACAATTCCGTTGACGCGGTTTATCTCTACCTGAGGCTGTATGAGAAAGACCCGGTTCGGGCCGCGGCAGCCTACCAACAGCTGAAGCCCAGCAGCGCTGCTCAAAGCTCGGGGTTGGGGCTTGGCAGCATCGATCATCAGGGGAACGTCTACGCCGACCCCTACTGGGCTAGCCACACGTTTGGGAATGTGCGTGGCCGCCCATTCAGCGAAATCTGGACGGATCTCTCCAACCCCCTCATGGCAGGACTGAAGGACCCCCTGCCTATGCTCAAGGGCCGATGCGCGACCTGCCGCTGGTCCGAATTATGTGGAGGCGGCTCCCGCGTTCGAGCGGAAAAAGTTTACGGTGACCCCTGGATGCCCGATCCCGCTTGTTATCTGACGAGTGAGGAATTGGGCCGGGATTTGCCCGACCAGGCAGACAAAATGGCAGAAGCCTTGCTATGGAAAGAGCTGGCTGCGTGAAGTGACGAGTTTTGAGTCAGAGCGACCTGATGGAAATGCCCGAGCACAAGCCGCGACTCATCTTTTGGGAGGTGACCAAGGGCTGCAACCTGCGTTGCATCCATTGTCGCGCCACCGCTACAGAACTATCCTCGCCGTTAGACCTACCTACTACCAAAGCCCTGAACTTAATAGAGCAAGTCTCTCAGTATGCCCTACCAATCCTTGTTCTGAGCGGTGGCGAACCTCTCTTTCGTGCGGATATTTTCCAACTGGCCCGTTATGCGGCCGACCGCGGCCTGCGCGTGGCACTGGCCACCAACGGCACGCTGGTTTCCAAAGAAATTGCCGGAAAAATTGTGGACGCGGGCGTGCGCCGGGTTTCCATCAGTCTGGATGGCGCCGACGCCACGACCCATGACGCGTTTCGCGGTATCTCCGGGGCTTTTGACGCGGCCCTGCGCGGTTTTCGGAATTTGAAAGAGCAGGGCATGTCGGTGCAGATCAACACGACGATTGCCCGGCACAACGCCCATCAATTGCCCGCCGTGCTGGAACTGGCGCGCTCCCTTGGCGCTGACGCCCTCCACACTTTCCTGCTGGTGCCGGTGGGCTGCGGCGTGGACATCGCCGCCGAGCAGATGGTGCCCCCGGCGGAATACGAAGAGATTCTGAATTGGTTTTACGACCGGTCCCAGGAAAGCGGCATCGAGCTGAAAGCTACCTGCGCACCGCACTACTTCCGCGTGATGCGGCAGCGGCGCGCCGCGGAGCGGCGAGCTGCTTCGGCGGCTGCGCCACCGGCCTCGGCACCGAGGGAAGGCGAAATAGGCGCGACGGAAATAACCATGCCGGGGTCGACGGGCATTGACCTGCATCCGCACGCCGCCCGCGGCGGGGCCGCCCACGGCCATCCCGACGGGATGAGCGCCGTGACCAAAGGGTGTCTCGCTGGAACCGGTGTCTGCTTCATCTCCCACGTGGGCGAAGTATATCCCTGCGGCTACTTGCCCGTGCTGGCCGGCGACCTGCGGCTGCAGTCTTTCGCCGAGATCTGGGAGAACGCCGAGGTTTTTCAGATGCTCCGCGATACGGAAAATCTGAAAGGCAAATGCGGCTACTGCGAGTTCAGGAACATCTGCATGGGTTGCCGGGCGCGCGCCTTCGCCGCCACCGGCGATTATCTCGACGAAGAACCCTTCTGCGTTTACGAACCGCGTAGGGCGGACCCGAAAGGAAAAACGGCGGAGGTGAGCCATGTTCCGGTTCACTGACCTCGTACGGGGCAGCGAAATCGTTCGCGACGTCAAGCAGAAGTTTCCGGAGACAGACGAAGTGTTGGAACGATTCGGCCTGCGGCCGGCCTGCTACGATTGCACGATCGAGCAGGCGGCGCGCAAGGTCGGCGCCGACGTGGGCGACCTCCTGGACGCGTTGAACGAAGCCATCGCCCAGGGCCGTGGGGCCTCGGTTTAATTGGGGTGCGGGAAGTTCGGTCATGTCCAGCATTGTTTCTGAATTTCAAATGCTTCCGCAGGAACGCCTGCGATCATTTGTTTTTCCTCGCGAGCACGGCGCCTGGGGCATCCTGCTGGTGCCGCTGGTGACGGGAGCCTGGATCGGGTTTGCGGGGGAGCGCGGATTCTATCCGCTCATACTCTTTCTAACTGCATCCCTCGCGCTCTTTTGTCTGCGCACGCCGGCGGAAATTTGGCTGGAGACTTCCCCGTTGCGCGCGCAGACTCCGGCCGAGCGGCACGCGGTCCTCTACTCGATCTTCGCCTACGCCGGTCTCGCGGTTATCGCATTGGGATTCCTGCTCGGACACGAGCACGCCTACGGCCTGTTGATCCTGGGCGCGGTCGTCGGCTCGCTGTTCATTGCGCAGGCACTCCTGAAGAAGCTCGGGCGGCAAACGCGGATGACGGCGCAGTTGATTGGTTCGCTCGGTCTGACCTCGACGGCGGCGGGAGCGTATTACGTCGTTACCGGACGGTTGGATTCGCAGGCATTGGTTTTGTGGGGCGCGAACTGGCTGTTCGCCGCGAATCAAATTCAGTTTGTACAACTCCGCATCCATTCCGCCCGCGCCGCGGACCGGGCGGAGAAGTTCGCGCGCGGGAAGAGTTTTCTGGCCGCCCAGCTTCTCACCGTGCTCCTGCTCGCGGCGGCGTGGCGGGTTGACGCCTTGCCGGGAGCGGCGGCCGTAGCTTTTGCCCCGACTCTGATTCGCGGTTTCTTGTGGTTTCTGCGGCCTCCCGCGCCGCTCGAAATCTATCGGCTGGGTTACGGCGAACTGGCCAACGCCCTGGCTTTCGGCGTTTTGTTCATACTCGGATTCCAGCTTCAACTTTGAAGGCGGAACCTCGTATGCCCGATAGCGGCAGTTCAAGCGAACAACCGAAGTGGATGGAAACGTTCCTCCACGTGCGCCAGAATTTCGGCCGCTTCAGCACGCAGCCCGTCCCCGCAGAATACTTGAATCGTATCCTGGAGATCGCCCGGCTTTCTCCCACCGAATGGTATTTCCAACCCTGGCGCTGGGTTGTCGTGCGCACGGAGGCCGGGAAGCGCCAAATCGAGGCCTCGACCCAGGTCGAGGTGCCCCTCACCTCCGCGCCGGTCGTGTTGATCTGCCTGGCCGACACCAATGCTTGGAAAACCGCGCCCCAACAGCTCCAGGAGATGGTGATCAAGAAGAAGATTTCAGGAGAAAGGGCGCAGGAGATTTTGCGCAAAATCCGCGAGCACTATGCAACTTCCCCGGAAATGGCCCAGCGCGCGGCGCTGGCCCACGCCTTCGTCGCCCTCCACCAAATCTTGCTGGCAGCCGCGGAGTGCAACCTTTCCGCCTACTGGGTCAGTGTGTTTAACGAACAGAAGATCAAAACTCACTTCCACATTCCCGACCAGTTTCTAGTCGCCGCGCTGCTCGCCATCGGCTCCGGGGAGAAACCGCTGCCGCTGGCGCCTGAACTCCCCCTCCAATCCCTGGTGTATCAGGAAAAATTCGGCGAGGCGTATTCCAGTAGAGAATAGGAGACAGGCAACTCCCTCGCTCCCCGGAGAGGGTTTGTGTTCCCCGAATGGGAACCGTGTGCATTGCCGGTGGGGGGCGACCCGCACATGCAATTGCCGCGCGGAAAGCCCGACTCTGGAGGGGTCGAGTATTCCATTGGACCCTTCCAGGGCTCGCAAGGGTGCTATCCGGTCCCTTGTCCATGGGCTGTCGCCCACGGCTACTTGGATTCAAACCCTTGCGGGTTTGTCGGGGAGGCGTAGACGACTCGCCCCTGGAGCGCGGCGTATTTGGCCAAGGGTGACGTCGCAGGAGGATCCCACGAATTCAGCGGCGCCTCCAGCTTTGCCAGCACCGCGGGAACGTACCGACGCGTTTCCTCGGGGAGCGCGGCCAGACGGCTGAGCGTCCAGAAATCGGCGGTGCCGCGCCGGTCGAGCGCGCGCTCGACGCGATTCTCGCCCGCATTGTAGGCCGCGAGGGTCAACGGCCAGTCCTGGAACTGCGCGTAGAGGTCCTTCATGTATCGCGCCGCCGCGTGCGTTGACTTCACGGGGTCCAGCCGGTCGTCGCGTCCTGGCTCGACGGCCAGCCCGTAGCGCCTGGCCGTTTCCGGCATCAATTGCCACAGGCCGCGCGCGCCCTTGGGTGAAAGCGCCGCGGCATTGAACCCGCTCTCCACCGCCACCACAGCCATCAAACTCGGAGGCAGGCCGTTCTCACGCAAAATGCCTGCGAGCGTGGGGAAACGATTCCCGCTTTCGGCATTCGAAAGGCCAGGCGAAAACGAGGGCCCTTCCCCAATCTCATTCGTTCGAGGCTGAGTCACGAACATTGCCGGGGACTTTGGCGGTTCCGCTTCC
>CAZTHM010000128.1:0-9214 GCA_964613505.1 uncultured Acidobacteriota bacterium
GACACTTTCATTAAAACCGGAAAAGCCCACTACGTGCTGGTGGTCGGGGCCGAACTCCTCTCGCGTTACCTCGATTACACCGATCGGGCCACGTGCGTCATCTTCGGCGATGGAGTGGCGGCGAGTGTGTTGGGTCCGGTCGAGCCACCCTCCGGCATCCTGGCGGAAGAGATGCACACGGAAGGCGCGTTCGCCGAGCATCTGTTCATCCCGGCGGGCGGCACCGCCAAGCCGGCAACTTGCGAAACCGTCAAGGCGCGCGAGCATTACATCAAAATGCGCGGCAACGAGTTGTTCAAGGTCGCGGTTCGTAGCATGGAGGAAGTCTCGCGCCAGGTGCTGAAAGAAGGCGGCGTTCAGCCCGAGGAGTTGAATCTCTTCATCCCCCACCAGGCAAACCAGCGGATTACCGACGCCGTCCGAGAACGGCTGGGAGTTGCCCCCGAGAAGGTCTACTCCAACATCAGCCGAATCGGGAACACCTCTTCGGCGTCTATCCCAATCTGCCTGGACGAGTGCGTCCGTGCCGGCCGCATCAAGAAAGGCGATCTGATCCTGATGACGGCTTTTGGAGCCGGTGCGACCTGGGGCGCCATTCTGATGAGATGGTAAAATCATTGATTCATTGAATCATTGGTTCATTGAACCACATCTGGGTTCCGGGCAATGGATAAATGATCCAATGAATCAATGATTCAATTTCGCAAAGGGTTTTCTTGCCGAAAGTAGCTTTCATTTTTCCCGGCCAGGGTTCGCAGTATCCCGGCATGGGCCGTGAGTTGGCGGAGGCGTTTCCGGCCGCACGCCGAGTTTTTCAGGAAGCCGACCGCGCCCTCGGGTTTCCGATTTCCAAGTTGTGCTTCGAGGGCCCGGCCGAAGAGCTTCAACTTACGGCGAATACGCAGCCTGCGATCCTGACCGTCTCCGTGGCCGCAGCAGAGGTTCTGCGGGAAAAAGGTGTTTCGCCGGACTATGTCGCCGGGCACAGCCTGGGCGAATACTCGGCGCTGGTGGTTGCGGGCGCCCTCCGCCTGGAAGACGCGGTTCGAGTCGTACGCAAGCGTGGGCAGTACATGCAGGAGGCGATACCCGTCGGGCAGGGGGCCATGGCGGCGCTGCTCGGAATGGAAGCGACGGCTGTCGAAGCAGTTTGCGTGGAGTCGGCCCAGGGAGAAGTGGTTTCGCCCGCCAATCTCAATTCTCCGGGCCAGGTGGTGATTGCCGGACACGCCACGGCGGTCAATCGCGCGGTCGAATTGGCCAAGGCGCGCGGCGCCAAGCGCGCCGTAATGCTCAACGTCAGCGCGCCGTTCCATTGCGCCCTGATGCGCCGGGCACAGGAACGACTGGCCGCGGACCTTGACCAGACACGCATCGCCGACCCGCAGGCGCCGCTGGTGAATAACGTGGACGCGCAGTTGGTCCGCGACGCCACGGCAGCGCGCGACGGACTGAAAAGGCAAGTCACGGGCGCGGTGCGTTGGGAACAGTCGATGCGCGTCCTGATCGCGGAAGGCGTCGAGCTGTTCATCGAGGTCGGTCCCGGCAAAGTGCTTTCAGGACTGTTCCGGCAAATCGAGCGCCAGGCCGAATGCCTGCACGTCGAAGACGTAGCATCCCTGAACGAAGTGCTGGCAAGACTGGGCCGGAATTAGGGGCGGGAGGAAAAACCATGAACCTTCAAGGACGACTTGCGTTGGTAACCGGTGCTGCGCAAGGCATCGGGCGGGCGATTGCTCTTGCCTTGGCAGAGGTGGGAGCGGACGTCGCCGGCGGCGACGTCAACCTGGAAGGCATGGAAAAGACCGCCAAGGAAATCGAGGCCCTGGGCCGAAAAGCGCTGGCCGTCCGTCTGGACGTCTCCGACCCCGCGTCCGTCAAAGACGCCGTGGCCAAAGTGCTCGAGGCCTTCCAGAAGATCGACATCCTCGTGAACAACGCGGGCATCACCAAGGACAACCTCATCATGCGGATGAAGCGCGAGGACTGGGACCGCGTCCTGAGCATCAACTTGAACGGGGCGTTTCATTGCATTCAAGCGGTCCTGCCCGGGATGGTGAAGCAGCGCTCGGGGCGAATCATCAACATCGCCTCGGTGGTGGCTCAGGCCGGGAACGCCGGGCAAGCCAATTACATCGCATCTAAAGCAGGCTTGATTGGCTTGACCAAAGCTGTGGCTTCCGAGGTCGGCAGCCGCACCATCACGGTCAATGCCGTGGCGCCGGGTTTTATCGCCACCGCCATGACCGAGAATCTGCCCGAGCCGGTCAAGCAGCGGATGATGAGTCTGATTCCCCTGGGCCGCATGGGCAGCGACCGCGATATCGCCTCCGCCGTGCGATTCCTCGCTTCCGACGAGGCGAGTTACATCACCGGCCACGTGCTGAATGTGAACGGGGGAATGTATATGTCTTGAGAACTGCGACGAGTGGGAAGGAGTTGACAGTTCACAGTTGACAGTCGACAGTCAAGACTTGGGGGCGGAGGGCGCCCCCGAATGCGGTTTCGAACTGTAGACTGTAAACTGTTAACTGTGGGCTGCCCGCCGCGCTTGCAAGTTTGCCGGGGCATAGATACAATGGCCGCCCCACCAAATCCGAGGAGGAGAGACGGATGGCTTCACTTGATGAGAAGGTCAAGCAGATTATCGTAGAGCAGCTCGGCGTAGACGAAGCCGAGGTAACCCCCACCGCGCATTTCATCGACGACCTGGGAGCGGACTCCCTGGACATCGTCGAGCTGGTGATGGCGTTCGAAGAAGCGTTCGAAATCGAGATTCCCGACGAGGACGCGGAGAAGATTGCCACGGTCAAAGACGCCGTCGAATATATCCAGTCCCATGTCAAGTCTTCCAAGAACTGATTCGCCCGCATTCGGTTCCAACAGGAGGGAGCAGTTTCCTTGCTTGAAACGTAGCGCCGGGCGGAACCTGTCCCCGCCGACTGGCGGGGAGCCCGGCATTCTGCCGTCCCGCTCGGAGCGGGAGCGGTGCTACAGGTGAAATTGGGAAGCTCTCCAGGAGGGAAATGGCTTGGCAAGAAGAGTGGTCGTGACCGGCGTGGGCCTGGTCAGCGCCGTGGGCATTGGCCGGGAGGAGACCTGGAGTTGTGTCCTGGCGGGCAAGAGCGGCGCTGCGCCCATCACGCTCTTTGATACCAAGGACTTCTCCGTGACGTTCGCGGCGGAAGTCAAGAACTTCGACCCCCTCCATTACGTCGAGAAACGAGAAGTGAAGAAGATGGGGCGGTTTATTCAGTTCGCCCTGGCGGCCTCGCAGTTTGCTGTCGAGCACGCGAATCTCAAGATCACTCCGGAATTCGCCGACCGCACGGGCGTTTACATCGGCTCCGGCATCGGCGGATTCGATGTCATCGAGCGCGAGCACACCGCCCTGATGCAAGGCGGCCCGCGCAAGATCTCTCCTTTCTTCATTCCCGCCACCATCGTGAACCTGGCGTCGGGCTTCGTCTCCATTCGCTTCGGCGCGAAGGGGCCAAACTCTGCCACGTGCACGGCGTGCTCCTCGAGTGCCCACGCGGTAGGCGATTCATTCAAAATCATTCAGCGCGGCGATGCCGACGTGATGATTACGGGCGGCGCGGAAGCCGCCATTACGCCCCTGAGCGTGGGAGGGTTCGCCGCCATGCGCGCTCTCTCGACGCGCAATGAGGCGCCGGAAAAGGCCAGCCGCCCCTTCGACAACGAGCGCGATGGCTTCGTGATCGGCGAGGGCGCGGGATTGCTAATCCTCGAAGAGTTGGGCTTCGCCGTGAAGCGCGGCGCGCCGATTCTGGCGGAGATTATCGGCTACGGCATGTCGGGCGACGCGTTTCACATTACCCAACCGTCGGAAACCGCCGACGGCGCGGTGCGAGTGATGCGCGCCACACTTGCCGACGGCGGCATCCAGCCCGAGCAAATCGAATACATCAACGCCCACGGCACCTCGACGCCTTATAACGACAAGCTCGAAACTTTGGCCATCAAGAAGGTTTTCGGCGAGCACGCAAAGAAGTTGGCCGTCAGTTCCACCAAGTCGATGACCGGACATTTGCTCGGCGGCGCGGGCGGCCTGGAAGCGGGCCTCTCCGTGCTGGCACTGCGCGATCAGGTTCTTCCGCCGACCATCAATTACGAAAACCCCGACCCGGAATGCGACCTGGATTACGTCCCCAATAAGCCGCGCCAGGCCGAGGTCAATTACATCCTGTCGAATTCCTTCGGCTTCGGCGGCACCAACGCCGCGTTGCTGTTCAAGCGCTATTCGGAATAGACAAACGACGGCCTCCCTCATTCGCAGGCATCAAAAACGATGTCTGCGCCACCCGCCCGCCCCATAGATGCGTCATCCCCGAAACTCGGGGGTGTCGCACGGCATAACGAGTTACATGCGCTCTCTATGATATTCTCCCGATTGGAAAACCATGGCCACGGTCCCCCAGAACCCGAAGATTTACCACATCACGCATGTGAGCAATCTGGCAAAGATGGTCGATAATGTGGTCTGGTCCGATGCTGAGCGGGTTCGGCAGGCACTGGCTTGTGCAGTCGTGGGAATTCGCGAAATCAAGCGGCGTCGCCTCGAAGAATTGGAAGTACACTGTCATCCTGGGACGAACGTCGGTCACTATGTTCCTTTTTACTTCTGCCCCCGTTCCGTCATGCTGTACATCCTGCATAAGGATAACCATCCCGATCTGGCGTATCATGGAGGGCAGCGACCGATAGTGCATCTTCAGTCGGACCTTCAGGATGTGGTAACGTGGGCGGAAGCTGAACGCAGACGTTGGGCTTTCAGTAAGGGCAATGCCGGTGCCCGCTATTCGGATTTTTATAGTGAACCTGCACTACTCGACACACTGGAGTGGAAAGCGATCGCGGCAACTGACTGGCGCGATCCCGATGTGAAGGAAGCCAAACAGGCAGAGTTCTTAGTCGAAGAATCTTTCCCGTGGAATCTGATTGAACTCATCGGTGTGATCGATGTAGAAGTTGAGAAACAGGTGGCAAGCGTCATTAGCGGGGCGGAGCATCAACCGAGCGTGATGGTAAAGCCCGCGTGGTACTATTAGGGCGAGAGTTGATCATGGTCGAGCTAAAACAAGGCGACATATTGCTGGCGGAAGCTGACGCACTCGTCAATACCGTAAATTGCGTCGGCATCATGGGTAGGGGTATCGCCCTCCAGTTTCGCAAAGCATTTCCTGAAAACTTCAAAGCTTACGAAGCAGCCTGCGAGCGGGGAGATGTGGGCATAGGAAAGATGCTAGTATACGAGACCGGGCTGCTCACCGGACCTCGCTACATTATCAATTTTCCCACGAAACGGCACTGGAAGGGCAAGAGCCGAATCAAGGATATCGACGCAGGTCTGCATTCGCTTGTGAAGGAGATTAGGGACCGCGGAATTCGGTCGGTGGCTGTACCTCCCCTGGGCTGTGGACTGGGCGGCCAAGATTGGAATGTGGTTCGACCCAGGATTATCCAAGCATTTCGTGAACTACCCGGCGTGCGCGTTCTCTTATTTGAACCAGTAGGCGCTCCGAAAGCAGATGAGATGGCCAAAGAGCATCGTGCCCCGCGCATGACACCTGGAAGAGCAGTCCTAATCGGACTAATGGTTCGGTATCTCGGGGCAGTCTTGGATCCATTTGTTTCGCTCCTTGAGATCCATAAACTCATGTACTTCATGCAGGAGGCGGGCGAGGACCTCAATCTCAAGTACGAGAAGGCGATGTACGGACCGTACGCGACTAACCTGCGTCATTTGCTAAGTCTGATTGAGGGACACTTCATTACTGGTTATGGCGATGCCGACGATAAGCCCGAAAGGCCCATTGAACTCCTCCCAGGGATCCCGAGATTGGCGGAAGGCCTTATCGCCTCGTATCCGGACACGCGGGCGCGCTTCGACCGCGTCTCTCGTTTAATACATGGCTTCGAGACCCCGCATGGGATGGAACTCTTAGCTACAGTACATTGGGTCTTCACGCGTGAGGGAGTTCGTTCTGCTGATCAGGCCGTCGAAAAAACGTATAGCTGGAGTCAGCGAAAACGGGTATTTGGAGAAAAACAAATCCGTTTGGCGTGGCAGGTCTTGAAAGACCAGGGCTGGCTCGCTTCAAAAATCAATTGCTGGTAGCCACGGCATGTTCTTCATGCCGTGGGTTCGTAAGAATGTGGCCCTGAAAAAGCCCACGGCACAAAACCCCTGCCGTATCTACACACTACGCTCTGCGCCAGCTTGCGCAGTCAACCATCGAAATATGGCCTTGCCCAAGTCTCAAACCCATCTGGTACTCTGCCGAAACCGCCCAGCGCCCACACAACTCGCGAAGCTGCTTTATGGACACACCGAGCATTACTGGTCGCTTCATTGAGTTCTCGCACTCGCTTCTTATACTCCCGAAGCTGACGCCAAACCTCAAGCAGCTTCGGGTCGTTAAATATTATCTCTTTGAAGGAGTTGCTAATTGCTCGGCGGCGGAACTGGCGATACTTGTGCGAATCGATGCCGTGACGCATGTTCCAATGGTCTTCAGGCCGAGCTACGTTTAGGTTAATTTCAAGGAGCAGGCGCGGCGAGAGAATCACCATCAGGGTATCTCTCTGGATCATCACTGGCGAGTCGCACAGAGGGAAGCAGTGGTCGTCTGTAAGATAGAAAGTCCATTCGCCCATGGCCAGCGGAGTCAGCGCGCGGGCGAGAACCAGTGGGTTACTCCATGCGTTCTTGAGAAGCCAGAAGTACTCCCATTTGTCGAACTTCCCCCGGCTGGACGCGTGGAGCATAGATGTCATAAGTTCATGACTGCGCATCGCATGAATGATGAGTGCGACGAGTAAGAAACCCTTGTGCATCGCAGATTCCACACCTCCAATTTGGGCAGCTCGCATCAACCAAGGGTAGCCGCCGACTTTCTCGACTCCGGTGAGAATATCCTCAAAATCCAAATAGAGAGACGCGGGGTTCCGGTCGACGTCAGAGATGAGCCTCTCGTAGTCCTGCGAGGCCCAGCGCCTGAAGACGCGCTTCATTGACTCGGGCGTAATCTCGGCTACGCCCAAGTTCTTCGAATAATGTAAATTTTCGACCTTCCCGGACAGGACTCTGTCGGCGCGTAGATTGAGCGCGAAAACGATCTGCTCACGTGGATTGAGATTGGTCTTCCCATTGACACCCCAGTCCTCGAAGTACTGCTTATTCCAAAGCGCCGTCCAGAAGCACGGGTTGTAGTGGTTGCGTTTGGTGAAGGCCTTACCCATCTCTTCACACCCTACGCGGGGGGGCGCATACACCGTGCACTTTGCGACGGGTGCGATCGCCGGACGATAACCGGGATATTAAGATGACGGGTATACATCAAGCGCGCTTGAAGTGCAAGCGCTCAAAGGCAGTGACGAGTGACAAGTGGCGAGTGGCGAGGGACAAGCGGAAAGAGCGGGGGCTGGGGACTGGGGAAATTATGAATGGTGAATTATGAATGGTGAATGGGGAAAGGCAGAAGTCAGAATTCAGAAGCCAGAAGTCAGAAGAAACAGACCCCGAAAATCGAGTCGCGAGTCCCGAGTCCCGGAATAGGTGCGCGTGCTTGCGAATTCGCATATAATGCCCCCCGGCCAAACTCGACCGCTGGCCACCCAAGAAATTGTCGGTAGTGGGTCTTTGATGAAGAGGCGGCTTTACGCCGTCCGCCGGCTGGCGGACGAGCTAAACTCGCCGCTACGGGTTCAAACTGACCCACGACGAAATCGTCAAGACCCTGGCAGGAGTCATTCGTAGACGTGAAGATTGTCGTCTGCCTCAAACAAGTTCCGTCGCGCGATGCGGTGTTGCGGCTGAACGCGGAAGGGACCTGGATCCGGGAAACGGACCTCAGCTTCGAGGTCAACGAGCCGGACACCTACGCGCTGGAGGAAGCGCTGCGGCTGAAGGAAAAGCACGGGGGCGAAGTCATCGTCTGCTCGCTCGGCCCGGCGCGCGCGCAGCAGGCCATCAAAGAAGCGCTGGCGAAAGGCGCCGACCGGGCGATCCATCTCGATGATCCGGCGTTCGCGGGGCTCGACCCGCACGGCGTGGCGCGCGTCCTGGCGCGGGCGATTCAGAAAGAGAATCCCGACCTCGTCCTGACCGGCTTGCAGTCCGACGACTCGGGTTACGCGCAGACGGGGGTCCTCGTGGCCGAGATGCTCGGCTTCCCGCACTCCACCATCATCATGGAAATCCAGGTGAACGGCAGCACGGTGAAAGTCAAACGCGAGCTCGAGGGCGGCTGGTTCCAGTGGATCGAAATGCCGCTTCCGGCGCTGCTTACTATTCAATCCGGTATCAATAAACCCCGCTATGCTTCCCTGAAGGGAATCCTGGCGGCGAAGAACAAACCTCTCAAGAAGTTGAGCCCAGCGGACCTGGGACTAAGTTCCGAAGACTTGACCCCGCGGCAGAGAATTTCCAGGGTGTACGTCCCCGCCAAGAAAGGCCAGACCGAATTCTTCGAGGGCAGCCCCAAGGAAATTGCCGCGCGGCTGGTCGACAAGCTGAGAAATGAATCGCGGGTGCTGTAACCGCGGAAGGAGCAACTATGTTTGTGCATATCT
This sequence comes from uncultured Acidobacteriota bacterium, assembly GCA_964613505.1. Lineage (GTDB taxonomy): Bacteria > Acidobacteriota > Terriglobia > UBA7540 > UBA7540 > CAZTHM01. The sequence continues at coordinate 8,599 of CAZTHM010000128.1, forward strand.
GGAGAATGCGGGGCCGCAAGAAACGCACGGAAGAGTATGAGAAATTCGGAAAGCAGGTCACGCTGCCCGCGCTGAAGAAAATCGATGGCTGCGTGGACGCGCACTTCATCAAGGTGTTCGAGGCGCGCAAACCGGAATACCTCTGGCTGGTCTTCTGGCGCGATAACAAGGCCTTGGAGGCCGCGCGGACCAACCCCGTGTGGCGCGAGCAGATCAAGAAGTTCGAGGCGGGGGAATTCTACAAGACCATCCCGCTCGAACTGGTTTGCGAGTCCCTTGGCAGTTTTGGCGCGCCGGCCGCCGAGAAACCGAAAAAAACTAAAGGACCGGAGAAGACCGACAAGCCCGAAGGCGGCAATAAACCCTTCGTTGGCCCGACGGCGGAAGGGGAATGACGAAGTACGAAGGATGAAGGACGAAGGACGAAATCGCGAGGGAAAGTCCTCGCCGCTTTTGACTTTCACCTTTCGACTTTTGACTTTTCTCCATGCCTGACGAGATTCTCGTTTTCGCGGAACATCAAGGCGGGAAACTGACTCGCCCCGCATGGGAGGCGCTTGCCGCTGGTCAGCAACTCGCTCGCGATACCGGCAAGCGAATCGTCGCGGTTATCGTG
>CAZTHM010000129.1:0-9204 GCA_964613505.1 uncultured Acidobacteriota bacterium
AGCGGCATAGAAAAGACCGTGCGCTGGTACCAGAAGAACGCCGAGTGGGTTGCACTCCGCGCGGAGGGAATACGCATGACGCTCCTGACAGCAGGATTACTGCTGGAGCGTCACGCGCCGCTGGTGGCGGATTGCTTTGACGATGTGATCGTCTCGCTCGATGGTCCGCCGGCAATTCACGACCAGGTCCGCGGTGTCCCGCGCGCCTTTGACCGGCTGGCGCTGGGAATCAGAAGTCTTCGACGCCTACGGCCTGATCTTCCCATCCATGCCCGAACGACCGTTCAGAGAGCCAACTGCGCGCAGCTTCGCGAGACCGTTCGGACGGCAAAAGACTTGGGATTGAATTCCATCTCTTTCCTGGCGGTCGACACAACCTCGCAGGCTTTCAATCGGCCCGAGGGCTGGACGAGGGAGCGTCAGAACATAGTCAACCTCGGACTGGGAGAGGTGGAAGCCTTTGCGTTGGAGATGGAGGCCTTGATTCGTGAGCTTGCCGACGACATAGACGCCGGGTTCATCCGGGAAAGTGCCGAGAAGCTGCGAGGCATAGTCGCGCATTTTCGAGCCCATCTTGACCAGATCACACCCGTTGCACCGCGTTGCAACGCGCCCTGGGTCTCGGCGGTAATTGAAGCCGACGGCGCTGTCCGGCCATGTTTCTTCCACCCCGCGATCGGCAACATCCGTGACAACACAATCACCGATGTCCTGAACAGCGAGGCGGCCACGCGCTTTCGCGCCGAACTGGATATCCCAAGCAACCCCATCTGCCGGCGCTGTGTTTGTTCCCTCTACGTGCCGGCGGGGAGGATCACGCCAGCCGCAACCCATGCTGAGCTCGCTCCTGAAACCGCGACGGAACTGGAACTCCTGGTTTAGGCCGCAGAAAACCCAAACTCCGGGTATGAGATTAGGGATAAAGTCTGGAGTTGGAGCAGGTCGGAGGGACTTGGAGGGGATTGAAAATAAAGCGAATTCGAGCCGGGCGTGAGAGAGAAGTTTGGAAAAAAGGGTGCGATGTCGCAGATTTTCGCATTAGGTCCAACGTAGAATCAACAACTTACAAGTCAAAGTACAAGGGAATCTTGCGCAAATCGGCGACAAGGCGAAAAACTGCAAAAGTTTTCGCGTAAGAGACTGAAAAGAAAAGAGAAAAGTCGGCGACAACTGAAAAACTGCAAACCCTCGGCGTCAAATCGGCGACAATTAGGCGACACGAAACAGAGATAATTAGAAATCATGACAAAAAATGTGTCACAAATCGGCGACATTTAAGCTAGTCATTTTGTGCTCTCCGGAAGAGCATTGAAAAGGACCATGACAAATTGTGTTATCGGGAAGAGCAGCGAAAAACATCCTGACAAAGGCGGGCGAAAAGTTATGTCAAAGCAATAGCCAGGAAGCGATGTCAAGAAGTGTTGGAAAAGTGGTAAGAAATTGGCTCGCGGTCACAGGTTGCGGATCAGCTCGTCCTCGACCCGGGAGCCAGGGACCGCCCGCCGTTGTAGCAACGGGCGGCCCCGCCCACAGTCAAACGAAGACATCCTGGCGTTACGCCGCGCCGCCAGATGGAACAGATTCACGGTCAATGATCAGCCGCCTTGTTACCACGTCTAGAGAGGTGTGCCCCTCGATGATGAGACTGGAGTGTTCATCGAGGCTTGCGAAGTAATCACTTTCCTCGCAGCGGCAGCCCCGAAGCAGCTTCATGGTGAGAGCGGCGCGCTTTGCTTCGAAGTCAGCCCGGGCCAACCGGAAGACGTAAAACGCGTTCGCAAACTCAACCATCTCAGCGTGCGTGATTTCCGGCAGGACGTTAGGGGTATCTTGAATGTTGAGTGGTGGATCAGGTAGCTTGCCTTCGGCTGGGACGGCACGGCGAGCTTGAATGTTGAGTGGTGGGTCAGGCAGCTGACCCTTTTTTGGTATAGTGCCCTTAGCTTTCATGCTGGGTGTTCCTCCTGTGTGAGAGTTAGGGGCGGTTCGCTGTTTATGCAGCGAGCCGTCCCGCTTTCCAAAAATCAATGCACCTTGCCGGTACCCTTCCCGCGCAGCTCGCGAAAATCCTTGATAGCATTCGACAGTCGCCGCGCCGAAACGTAGCTCTTGTGCGACTGAAAATCCTCGACCGTGGCGGGCTCGACAAACGCCTTCACGGTCGGCTCAGGCAGCGAGCCCAACTCGCCCGAAAGGATTTCCCGCGCTTCGGCTTCCGAGAGCCCTAGCACGCGGCGCTTTTTCTGCTCAATACGCGAGCGCCATTGCTCGAACTGCATTCCCTTGCGCGGCTGGAAAACCTGAAACAGTTCATCGTGCCCCGTCACGAGAATCCCCACGCGCCCACGGTCGCCAATCTCGCGCAGGACTTCAATGGTATCGATTCGACCTCTGAGGTTCTGAGCTTCATCGAGAATCAGGGCCACGGGGTCCTTGCGTCGCCGAAGCGCCCACAAAATATGTTCGCGCCGGGTATCCACAGAGTAGGCATAAGGCGCGCCCAGGCCCGCCGCCATGCGCTTCAGGAGCGCGTGCAGGCTTATCTTCCGGCGAAGCGTAGATGTAGACGATGGCAGGCTCGATGGTGCGCTCGAATGCCTGTGCCGCGCGGCACTCGAAATTGAAGCTCTTGCCGCCGCCCGCCGGGCCATAAAGCACGCCCCAGCGCCCGCCCAGGCAGTAGCGAATCATCTCGTCGCAGACACGCAGATTCTGCGCCGGGTACAGCTTTCCGGGCGGAGGCTCGGGGGCGGGCGGAGAATTCTCGCCAAGGAATCGCCGAACCGCTTCCGCCGTGCTCTCGCCTTCGGCGTCGCCATAGCGCGCCCCGGAAACGAATTGAATCAGGGTGCGATGCGCGTAGCCCATGCGGGCAGCGAGATCGGGGAGGCTCAGCCCTGTGCGCGACTGATAAATCCTCAACTCGACTGATTGGTGCTTGGTTCAGCACCCTGCAGTTCGAGCAGCTTCTTTTCCCACTTCTTCCTCAAGACATCGTATGTCACTTCGGAGATCTTTCCTTCGGAGAGCTGCAAATCGAGGTTGTCGAGCATCTGGTTGACCCTCTGGACCGTGAGCGGGGGCTCGGCCGGTGCCCCTTGTTGTTCGCCGGGAGTGGGGGGCGCGGCCGCCGGGGAGCCCGCCGCCGCAGGCAGGGGAGGAGGAGTTGCAGCGGAACTGGCGGAGGGCAGTGCGGGGATGATGCCGGACTGCTGCGGGAACGTCTGCCGGAGAGTCTGCTTGATATCTCCAGGAATTGACGGATCGATTAGCACCTGCGACAACATGGCGAAGACTTGGGGTTTGTACAGATCGCCGGAAATAAAGGCTCCCCCACCCCCTGCGGAAGGAGTCTTGGCATACTCCATCAATGTCTTGACGGTTTCCATCTTCACAGGATCGAGCCCGTGCGCCTGCATCAGGGCAAAGACCTGAACATCGGCAGAGCCCGCCATCAACCGTGCGCTCGCCTGCGCTTGCGCCTTGAGCTGTACGATCTCGGCGTCCGTCTGTGCGCCGATGATCGCTTTTTGCCGGCTGAAACCCGCGATCGTGACGTCTTGAACGGCCTGCCGGTATTCGGGCGGGACACTCAATTCGACGACTTCGAGGTGCTTGAACTGCAGTCCCCATTCTTCAAAGAGCGGCGCCAATTTCTGTTTGCATCCCTCCACGAAGGCGTCTCGCTCCAACATGAGGCTGCGGACGTCCCGGCGCGCCAGCTCCGGGCGCATGGAGCCATTCACTGTGGTCTTGACCCAGTTTTCAATCTTGTCCTCTGAGTATGCTTGCTGGCCAGCTACCAGATTGAAGACGAATTTGGTGGCATCGGAAACTTGCAGAAACAGGGTGCCGAATGCACCGACGGTCACGCCATCCACCGTCATCACCCCGCCAACCCCCCAGCGGTGCTGAGACTGATGGAGGCTGACCCAGATGATTTCGACGATGCCTTTGATGGGCGCCTTCGACACGTCGAAAACCCCGGCGGGGAGCTCCGCGTATAGTTTTCCATTGTCAAGCACAACCGCTCGCTCGTACTCCCTGACTACGACGGGTTGGTTATGAGCAAAGATACTTGCTGCGGTCACGCGCTCCGAAGCCGGGACATCCTCCGGTTCGGGGATGCGCCAGACAAGGCCAGGCCGTCTATCATGCGGCCGCTGCACCGGAACGATCCCCGCCCGTTTCCCGACAAACTGGACCCCCTTGCCGATGCCCTCGACGAAGTTGATCCCTTTCTGGGCTAGCGCATCGATGAGCGACATGGTTTTCCCCCTACCTTAGCTTACATACCGTTTGGAGAAACTGGCCGTGGCCTGCCGAAGGCTGCCGGTTTCACCATTGAACGCGCTCGCCAACGATACGGCAAGGGTTCGTGCGCCTTGCTTCGACGGGTACACGACCTGTGCAGCGGGAAGGTAGACAAGGCGGCGTATCTTAACCTGGGGATTGCCAAAGCTGGGATTGGCACGCGCATATGCGTCCAACACCTGTTGAGCTGCTGCCTCGCTCACGAGCGCTGGCAAGGTGAGGCGACCCTCCACCAACTCGCGCCGTGCCGCAGATTCGAGCTGGGCGAAAAGGGTCGAGCCCTCCTCGACCGCCGATGCCAACCCTTGCTGAGTCGACGTGGCGTCGAGTAAGAGGAAACCGCGCTTGCTTGTACCGGACTTGAAGACTGTTCCCTCACTTTGCGAATAAGAGAGGTCGCTCAGCCAAAACGGGTGCCAGTACGCTTCGGTGCGTTCCACCTGCTCATTAACTCCCAGGAACCTGACCGGGCTTTTCCGCCGTTGCTGCTCCACGGCGGGCTCCAACCAGCTCCAGTCGGCAAGAAGGAAGAAGAAACACGCCGCCATGAAAAGGCGCTGCCGAAGCTTGCAGAGGCTACGGCGGCCCAGAGCCAAAGGACCCAAGCGCTGGCGGCGATTTACCGCGACCTGCTACAGGCGCAGAGTCTTCCTCGATTCGATGGCGCAGATGGAGCAGGCGCGGCAGCGCGACAGGCTTTCCCAAGTCTCGAGTCTGCTGGGAACCGTGGGCCTCCGCAAGGCGGCGGCCATCGTCGAAGCGACCTGGGAAACAGCGCAAGGCATTGGGGCGCTGGCGCGACGCGATTTTTGGGCGGCGGCACAGCACTTCCTGACGGCGGCAGAATATGGCGTGATCGCGGGGACAAGCGGGCGCAGCAAAGCGTTCCAGAGCGCCGTGGGCGGAGCGGTTTCCGGCGCGGCAGTAATTGGCGGAGAGATTTCAAGCGGGGCGACCGCGAGAGAAACGATGGCGCAAGGTGCGGTGGCCAGCGAGCGCCAGCCCACAGTGCAGATCATCGTTCAAGGGAATATCTATGGCGGCCAGGCGGGGCTCGATCAGCTAGCGCGCGAGCTTTCGGAAGCCGTCCAGGAGCGTGACGTGAACCCGATGGCGTGCACGGTGGTAAGGCAGCCGGCAACGCGCGCCTAGAGCGCGGAAGAGTCAGTTTTCTAAGGGTAGGGTCAGGCCTTAGATGGCCCTGGTACGCTGCCTTTGTGGTGTCTCTTCCCGCCTCACTCCAAACTATTCTCTCACCATCTCCAAACTATTGTCACCGGATTTCTAATCTATTCGCGCACGCCACACCGGGGCCCTGTCTTGCCGCAGACCGACGTATAATGGAATCCGCTGTTCGGGACTCTGGTAATCCAGGAGTGAGACCGCATCTCGTCGTTCAAACGCAGGATCAGCATCTCCAAGCATCTTCCCCTTGACGCGACAGTGCCCCACTGGCTCGCGAAATCGTCACTTGCCTCCCGATTCCTCTACTCGTTCCTTTGTCTCGTGGTCGGCGTTGCAGGGACGACCGTGCCGGCCGTGGGGCAAGACTCGCCCGACCTCACGAGCTGGGGGCAGCCTGTCACTCGGATCAGGCTCGATTGTGATGCCAGGGTGCGCCTGGAGGATTTTGCGGCCAGTATTGTGCAGAAAGTTGGCGAGCCTCTTGACCGCGAAAAAATCCGGGAAACGCTGAAGAATCTTTATGCCACGGGGCGCTTTCAAGCATTGAGAGCCGATGCCAATCCTGCGGAAGGCGGCATCGAACTCGTCCTCGTCGCGCGCGCGAGGTTCTTTGTGGGAGTGGTGCGAGTGGAAGGAACGCCCGGCGTGATTAATCCCGGCGTGCTGGTTACGGCATCGCGCCTTCGGCTCGGTCAACCGATTGAAACCAGTGAACTCCAAGTGGCGCGACAACGGCTGGCAGCCGTGCTCGCCGAGAATGGTTATTATGGCGCGCGAATTGTGCCCGCCGTGCAACCCGACCTGGAGACGCAAGCCGCGGAGGTGGTTTTTTCGATCGATCCGGGCATTCCTCCGCGCTTGAATAAAGTGGAGTTCCAAGGCAACGTCACGGTGGCCTCGACGGAGCTGGCCGGGATTTGCGGCTGGCGCCGCGGATCTCATCTCACCTCCAGCCAGCTCGAGCGCGGACTTTACAGGCTGCGTCAGTTCTATTCGGCGCGCGGGCGGCTGCAGGCAACGGCGACCAATGTCAGCCGAATCCAAGAAAATGAGGGGCGCAGCGAGAATCTGGTGGTGCAAATTGAAGAAGGACCTCTGGTCCGCGTCCGGGTCCTTGGAGCCCGAGTCTCAAAAGGCAAGATGAAAGAACTCCTGCCCTTCTTCCGGGAAGGTGCGATTGACGAGACCGCCGTGGCGCGGGGCCAGGAGATCTTGCAGGACTATTTCGAGCAGCGGGGTTACTACAATTCGAAGGTCAAGACGGAATACGCCGTCCAGCAGGCGCCCCGGCAAGTCGACATTATTTATACGGTGGCGTTGGGAGAGCCGGGCGAGTTCGTGGGGGCCCAATTCAAGGGCAACCGCAGCGTCCCATCCAAAGACCTTGCCTCCGCACTGTCCATTCATCCGCGCGATCTTTTTCGCGAACGGGGAGTCTTCAGCCGCGAGATGCTGGCCCGCGATACGGAGGCCTTGAAGGCCCTCTATGAATCTCGAGGATTCCTGGAAACCCGCATTGACAGCCGCGTCGACGAACCGAACGAACGCCAAACGAAGTTCCTTTCGGTGACTTTTGTGATTGACGAAGGCCCTCGGACCGTCGTGAATCAAGTGGCGCTGGAGGGTGTCGAACCGGCTATCCAAAAAGAGATGTGGCAGTCGTTGCTGTGCAAAGCTGGGCAAGCCTATTCCCCTTCGCGTGCCCAAGTTGATCGGGAGTTTATTCTTAACTTTCTCGCTGACCGAGGATATCCCCGGGCTGCGGCGAACTGGAAAACATCACCTGCGGCCGACCCTCATCAGGTCGATCTACGGTTCCAAATCGAGCTCGGGTTACAGGAAAAGATTCAGCGTGTCGTCGTGCTGGGCAACGAGCACACGCGCGAGGGGATCATTCGACGCGAGCTCGCCATCCGTCCGGGCGAGCCGCTCCGTCAAAGCAATGTCCTGGAATCCCAACGCCGGCTTTATGATCTTGGAACGTTCAGCCAAGTGCAAATTGCCGCACAGGATCCGCAAGCGGCGGAAACCGCCAAGACGGTTCTGGTTCATGTGGAAGAAGCTCGGCGCTGGACCGTGGGTTACGGAGTTGGGATTGACGTCGGCCGGTTGGCGGGTAATCAGCCGCAGGGACAATTGAAGGCCAGTCCCCGGCTTTCGCTCGAATTGACCCGCCTGAATGTCGGCGGCCGCGCCCAGACCCTCACCGTGCGCGGGCGCGTTTCGACGTTAGACAAGGGGGGCGCGATTAGCTACTTGATCCCTCGCTTTCCCACCAGGCGCGACTTGAATCTGCGCCTGTCAGGGTTGGCGGAGCGCAGCCAGAACGTTCTCACGTTTGCTGCAGAGCGCGAAGAAGCTTCGGTGGCAGTGGAAAAGCATTACAGCCCGGCGGCGTACATCCAGGCCCGCTTTGCCTTCCGGCGTGTCCGAGTCGATGAGAGCTCACTGCGGATCCGGCAGGAAGAGATCCCGCTAGTAAGCCGCCCGGCGCGGGTTGCCATGCTGGGGTTGAGCTATGCCAACGATCACCGCGACGAGCCCACCGATGCCACCGACGGCTCGTACTCTCTCGCCGATGCGGGGATGTCTTGGAAGAGTCTCGGGTCGCAATCGAATTTCGTCCGCGTCTCGGGCCAGAATGCTACCTACTATCGACTGACCCCTTATCTGACGTTCGCCCGGAACACGCGGTTCGCGGTGGAATCAACCGTCGGCGCGGTAAGCGCCACGGGGGATATCCCGCTGCCGGAACGCTTCTTCATGGGAGGCAGCGAATCGCACCGCGGATTCTCCGTGAATCAAGCCGGGCCACGGGACTCGGAGACCGGTTTTCCGATCGGAGGCAACGCCCTGTTTCTGAATTCGCTCGAGCTACGGAGTCGCTTCGCCGGGGGCCGTTTCGGGGTCGTGCTCTTTCACGATGCCGGCAACGTCTTCTCCACCCTCCGCCGGATGAAGCTGCTGAAATTCGTCCAGCGATCGCCCACGGACCTCGACTACACTTCGCAGGTGGCGGGAGTGGGGGTTCGCTACCGGACTCCGGTGGGGCCGGTGCGCCTGGACGTGGGCTACAACTTCAATCCTCCCCGCTATCAAATCATCGATAAATCCGTGAACCCGCTGGGGATTGTGGAGGTCAGACGATTAGCACATTTTCAGTTTTCTCTGAGTATCGGCCAGAGCTTCTGAATCGCACCAGGCTTGCATTCGCGCTGGTGATGATGGTGTGCGGCATTGCGTCCGCAGCCGCCGAGACGCTCGACCGGGTCGTGGCCTCGGTGGGCAATGCGGCAATCACACAAAGCGAAGTGAAGGCAGAGCATCGCCTCGAACTTTTCCTCAAGGGTCCGTCGGCGGCCGGGGTGCCGGACACGGCGGCATTGGAGCGGGTCCGCGACCGCCTGATCGAGCAAAAACTCCTGGCACAAGAAGCCGAAGCGGAAGGGGTGAATCTCTCCGACCTGATCGAGGCAGCGAAACAAGCGCTCGGAGAGGTGCATCGCCTGTACTCCAGTGAAGAGGCTTATCGAAACGCTCTGCGGGTGCTGGGCGCGACGGAGGAGCAAGTTCTCAGCCGCCTGCAAGCGCAGCTCCTGACCCTCCGACTCATCGACCAGCGGTTGCGACCGGCCGCCTGGGTGGAGCGCCCGGAGATCGAAGCCTATTACACCGGCACTTTCGTTCCGGAATTCCGCCGGCAAA
>CAZTHM010000130.1:0-9177 GCA_964613505.1 uncultured Acidobacteriota bacterium
GCACGTGGCCCGATCGGTGTAATCGAGGTATCGTGAGAGCAGTTCGGCCCCGACCACGAGCACGTAATGGGCTTTTCCGGTTTTGATGAAAGTGTCCGCGACGGTGAGCCCAAAAAGGAAACCCGAACACGCCGCGGCAAGGTCGAAGGCACAGCAGCCGCGCGCCCCGAGGTCGCGTTGAATCAGGGCGCCGGTGGAAGGCAACGGCATGTCGGGAGAAATCGTCGAGCAGATGATCAGGTCGAGCTGCTCCGGCTTGATGCCCGCCATGTCGAGCGCTTTGCGCGCGGCCTGGACAGAAAGCGTGGAGGTGGTTTCGTGGGGTGCAGCCTGGCGCCGCTCCCGGATGCCCGTGCGGTCCACGATCCACTGGTCGGAGGTTTCGACCAGCTTCTCCAAATCCTGATTGGTAATGATCTTCTCGGGCAGCGCCGTCCCCGTGCCCAGAATACCCGCCGAAGGCATGTTGTCTCCCCTCCGCTCGACGAAACTCGAAAAGCGAAAATCGAAAAACGACACTGCACTCGAACTGACTTACTGTTTTCGAATTTCGTATTTCGATTTTCGGTTCCTAAGCCGAGGCAGCTTGCTGGACTTCCCGGAAAACCGCGCCCGCCAACTCGCTCTTGAGCTTCGCGTTCACTTGGCGGGCAGCATCCGCCATGGTCACATCGTCAGCGGTCTAGACCACTTCAATGCCCAGCCCGAGCGCGTTCCTACAAGCCAGCTCGCGCTTGTGCGCGTCCTCATGCCCAACCAGGCGCCTCGAACCTGCCGCTAGGGGCCTGAAACTTCGCACCAGCTATCCCCTAGGCCGTTTCTTTCACCAAAACCACCTCCCGACCGCGGTAGTAACCGCAGTGCGGGCAGGCCTGATGGGGCAGCTTGGGCTCGTGGCAATGTGGGCACTCGGACAGCGACAGCGCACTCAGGTGGTCATGCGCCCGCCGGCGATTGCGTCGTGCCTTGGAATGTCGTCTTTTTGGATTTGGCATGATGTTTTGATCTTTCTAAGTTATTGAATTTTAAGTATGTTCTCCCCGGACCGGCAAAGATTGTCTGTAACACGCCACTGCTCGTTCGTCCGGAGCCTGCCAGCCATCGGTGACCCGCCGCTATTCGCCCTTCAGCGAAGCGAAAGGTGATTCCGTTTCGGGCGCCGCGCAATTGCACGCTACCCGATTCCGGTCTGCTTTACAGGTGGGACAAAGTCCCAGACAGTCCGGGCGGCAGACGACCTTCATGGGCATCGCGAGGATGACCTGCTCAGTTACGACGTCGGCCAACTGAATCCCGTCGCCCGAGTAAAAGCCGATCTCGAGCTCGCCATGTGGAACTTCAATCTCTGCTTCGCGGGCGATGGTCTTCATAGGGCGATAGAAAAGATCAAAATCGTGGTCAACCGGGACCTCCACTTGCCCCAGGCAGCGGTCGCAGGAGGTCTCTACCCGCGTCCCCAGATGCCCTCGGATGCGGATTTCCGGGCCCACCAGTTCGGCAGTTGCGTCCACCAGAAGCGGGGTAGCCTGCCGAAAGTCCGCGCCCAGGAAATCAAGATTCCCAGGGGCATAGGCCTTAGAAACTACGACCCGGTGGAGTTCCAGCTCCTGGAGGGTGATAAGCACCGCAGCCTCGATGACCCAAATCAGCTATTTTACCATCCATAGAGTGAATGTCAAGAAAGGCGCAAAGAACAAGGGCCTGCACGCTCCCAACCTACCGGTCGGTCAGGCATGGGCTGCGAGATGAGGCTCCGGAAACCCCCGAGGGCTCAAGTTCAACGCCTCGCATTGGGTCTTTCTCTCTTGTCTAAGGATTTTCCTCTCAGGTTCCTCTTGTTTTCCGCCGATAACATCCTAATTGCGATGATTCCTACTGAGCGAAGAGGGACAGAACGGCTGCTCCTGTCCGTCCCGATCCGGGTCATGCTGTCCGGGGCGACTGACGGTTGTTCCAATGAGGAAACGCATGCCATCGAAATTAACCAAGCAGGATTGCGTATTTTATTGAAGCGCCGGGTGGATCCGGGCGCCATGCTACGAATCGTCAATCTCAGGAACCAATCGGAGGCTGAATTCCGCGTTCTGGGGCCGAATCGTCTCGATAGAGGACATTTTGTCGAATGGGGAGCGGTGGGCCTGGAACAGAATCGGAACATTTGGGGCATTGAATTCTCTCCCCCCATTACGTCGGTTGATTCGCAGGCCGGTGCCCTGCTTCGCTGCCGGGAATGCGCTTCGGAGAGGCTCACGGTTCTGAACCTGGCGGACCTTGAAGCTCTGGACGCGACCGGGACTATCAAGCGGTCATGCGTGCAATGCGTCCGGGTTTCAAGCTGGGCTTACGCCGACGAGCCACGCCACCCGCAGCAGGTGCCATCCTCGGAGATTATCGAAATCCCCGTAAACTCAAATAATGGCGAGGCGAATGTTGAAAAGCGGGCCAACAAGCGTCGGGCGTTGAAGCTGCCGATCCTGGTCGAGACCGATAAGGGTCGGCGGGAAACCTGCCGGACGGAGAACGTCTCAAAAGATGGCATTGCGGTTCTTCTCGGTTTCCTCTTGGCCGTGGGGGAAAACGTGAAGGTGGAATGCCCTTACACTGGGAACGGACACCGCCCCGAACAGAAGATTGAAGTTCGTCGGCGCACAATCTTCAAGGCCGGTGAGCGGTGGCTCTACGGCCTCCGCTTCGTTCGTTGATGGATCGCTGCTTCCTGCCTGCAAAGGCAATTCTGGAATCTCAAACAATTCTAACGAAGGGTGCGGGCCATTTGGATGTCGGGGCGGCCCGCCTACCCTGCCCGACGGCCGGCGGGCGCAGGCAGACTTTATGCCGTCCGTCGTCCGACGGACGAGGTAAACTCGCCTCTACATACCCAAGATGACGCACTCCCTGCGCGAAACCGCTATTGACAACCCCAGCCTGAGACGATAATCTGCTTATTCTTCAGGAAAAGTTGGACTACGATGAAACAACCCGCTCCCACCGGTAGCATCCTAATATGAGGTTCGTCCGAAATCCTCGCGCAGCCAGGCGCAAAGTGGGAGCGGGATTGTATTCCGTCGGTCTCATTCTTGGTTTGACCCTGCTGATAAGCCCCGCAGTCGGCGCGGCTCCGCCCGAGGCGGCGAAATCTGGACGCCCGGCAGCAGCTGTCGAGACTGGAATTTCCGCCCATTCTCACGGGATAAAATCCTACGGCAAACTTCCCTTGCGGTTCGAGTTGAATCGTGGCCAGACCGACTCCCAGGTGAAATTCCTTTCCCGAGGCAGCGGCTACACGCTGTTCCTGACGCCACAGGAGATCGTGCTCTCGCTCCAGGAGGGAAAGTCAAAAGTCAAAAGGCAAAAGGCAAAAGGCGAAAATCAGGACGACTTGGCCGGATCCCGAACCTCGAATCCCGAACCTCACTTCCAGTCGGTTCTGCGGATGAGACTCATTGGAGTGAGCCCGGCGCCAACCCTCCGTGGCTTGGACGCACTCCCAGGAAAGAGCAACTATTTCCGGGGCAGCGATCCCCGTCAATGGCAAACCAACGTTCCGAACTATTCCCGAGTCCGATACGAGGGTCTCTATCCTGGCATCGACCTTGTCTATTACGGGAATGAAGGGCGGCTGGAATACGATTTCGTGGTTGCGCCGGGCGCAGACCCGCACTCCATCGCACTAAGGATCGAAACTGGAAATTCGAAACTCGAAACTCGAAATCCGAAAAGCGAAAGTCGAAAAGCGGCCATAAGGCGCGAATTTCGACGCCCGAATCCCGAATCTCGAGTTGCGAATCCCGAGCGCGTGCGCATCGACGTAAACGGCGACCTCGTCATCTCGACTGACTCCGGGGAAGTCCGTTTCCATAAGCCGCTTGTGTATCAGGAAGAATCGAGAGTCGAGAGTCGACCGACAGAAGTTGAAAGTCGAAAGTCGAGAGTTGAAGAGATTCCAAGCGCCAGAAGCTTACATCCAGGATTGACGACCGATAACGGACCCCGCACGACCGACGACCTTAATCCAAAATCCAAAATCCAAAATCGAAAATACCTTGACGGGCGGTACTCGTTGCGGAGGGCAAGACCGGCCGATCCAAAATCCAAAATCCAAAATCCAAAATGGGAAATCGGTTTTGAGATTGCCTCCTACGACCCCACGCGCCCGCTGGTGATCGATCCGGTTCTGACCTATTCGACTTACCTGGGCGGGGCGAATGGCGACATCGGCTACGGTGTGGCGGTGGATGGGGACGGCAACGCCTACGTGACGGGCTCGACAGGCTCGACGGACTTTCCTACGGTGAAACCGTTTCAGACTGCCACCGGGGGAGATTTCGACACCTTTGTGGCCAAGGTGAATCCAACGGGCACAGCGCTCGTCTACTCGACCTACCTCGGTGGGGCAGGCTTCGACCGGGGCACGGCGATCGCGGTCGATGCTTCCGGCAATGCCTACCTTACCGGGCTGACGACTTCCAACAACTTCCCGACGACGACCGGGGCCGCGCAAACGACGTTCGGCGGGGGCACTTGCGGGACAACGGCCTGTTCGGACGCCTTCGTCACCAAACTGAATCCGGATGGCTCCTCGCTCGTTTACTCGACGTATTTGGGTGGCGGCGACAGCGACGCCGGGCAGGGCATCGCTCTGGACGATTCCGAGAATGCCTACGTGACCGGCTCGACTCTCTCGACGAAGTTCCCCACGGCCTCTCCTTTCCAGGCGACCGGCAGTGGTAGTGCTGACGCCTTCGTTACCAAAGTCAATCCGGGCGGCACCGGACTTGTCTACTCGACATACCTCGGGGGTACCGACGGCGACTACGGCCAAGCCATCGCGGTGAATGCCGTAGGGAACGCATATGTGACCGGTTATACGTTTTCGACGAACTTCCCCACGGCCAGCCCTCGCCAGGAAGCCAACGCCGGCTCAGTGGATGTATTCGTGGCGGAACTGGATCTCGCGGGCTCCGCACTTGAGTACTCGACTTATCTGGGTGGCACGGGAGTCGACCGGGCCTTTGCCCTGGCGCTGGACGCTTTGGGCAACGTCTTCATTACCGGTGATACCGTCTCTGCTCTGGATTTTCCAGGTACGGACGAAGCCACGTTTGGCGGAGGAACCTGCGGAGCCACGGCGTGCTCGGACGCATTTGTTGCTGAATTGGACCTGACAGGGTCTTTGCTTCCGTATTCGACATTCCTGGGCGGGTCGAAAAACGACTCGGGTTCGGCGATTGCGCTGGATTCTAGCGGCCAGGTCCTTGTTACGGGAAGCACGTTTTCTGATAATTTCCCCATCCTCCACGCCTTACAAACGTCTTTTGGTGGGGGCACATGCGGGTCGAACCCCTGCTCGGACGCTTTCATAACCGTGCTCGATCCGACGGACTCCACTTTGGTGTCTTCCACCTTCCTCGGCGGAAACCAGACGGATTTCGGCCAGGCCATCGCGCTCGACGCATCAAGTAACGCGTTCGTGACCGGCAGCACGGCCTCGCCTGGTTTTCCCGCCACTTTCGGAGTGATCCAGGTCGCACGGGGTGGAAACTCCCCGACCGGGGATGCATTCCTGGTCAAGGTCGGCCCGGCCGACGCGGCGGCAGTGGCCCTCTCTCCGCAGAAGCTGACCTTCGCTGAGAAGGCGACTGGCTTCACCAGCGCGGAGCAGAGGTTGACACTGACCAACAGCGGCAGCTCGGACCTTTCCATTTTCAGCGTCGTTGTGCATGGCGACTTTGCGCGGTCGGACCTGACGGGACCCCCACCCTGCGGCACTACGGTCGCAGCGGGTGGCGCCACGTGCACCATCGGTGTGACTTTCACGCCGACCGCGACAGGGGACAGGACTGGAGACGTCACGATCTCCGACAGCGCAGGTGGAACCCCTCACGTCATTCCCATGACGGGCAAGGGCATCACACCCACGCCGGCAGCGACCCTGGATCCGACCAGCCTGGAGTTTGAGGCACAGACCTACAACACGCCCAGCGCGGCGCAGACGAACACGCTTACCAACAGCGGAACCGCGGAGTTGACGATAACCAAAATCGAGATTTCCGGCGACTTCGCTCAAACCAATACTTGTCTTGTGACCGCGGATCCGCGCAAGCTGCCGGTGGGCAACAGTTGCACGATTGCTGTTACCTTCACACCGAAAGCCTCGGGCGCGCTGACGGGGACCCTCACGATTACGGACGACGGCAGCAATGCGTTGAGCGGCAAGCATACGGCGAGTTTCAGGGGGACCGGTATTGCAATCTTTACTCTGTCCTCGGCCACCACCGCAGCGATCGTTACGCGGGGGACCGATTCGACGACCTTCACGGTCAAGGCCGAGGGGCCGGCTGCCTTCACCAGCAGCATAACTCTCGCATGCGCGAGTATTGGATCGGCCACCTGCGCGTTCAGTCCCGCGACCGTCAAGGTTGGGGAAACCAGCACCTTGACGGTCAGCAATCTGAAGCAAGTGACCTCGGCCTCCCTGGCCTTCAATGTGAGCGGGACCTTCGAGACTCAGGTCACCGCGCTGGGCTTCACGATCAATTTTGCTGATTTTTCGCTCGCGGCTGACCCGACTTTCGGAACCGTTTCGTCAGGAGATTCCAAGACGTTTACAATCACCGCGACGCCCACCAACGGGTTTACCGGGTCAGCGTCTTTCACCTGCGCGAACCTCCCGGCGGAAACGACCTGTACTTTCGCGCCTGCTACAGTGACCCTCGACGGGACCCATCCCGCGACCCTGGAAGTGACCGTCAAGACGACGGTCCGGAGAACGGCGAATGCGCCGCCGCGGCCGCGGGTGCCGTGGCCGTGGGTTGGCGGCATGCTCTTTCTCGTGGGCTTGATGAAACTTGGGCTGCGGAGGAGCCGCCGCGCCACCTTGGCGGCCCTCATGGCTGCCGTTATGCTCGTAATGCTGTTCCTCTCCTCCTGTCAAGAGAACTACTACCGCTTCCGTGGAACACTTCCAGGTACGTATTCCGTCGTGTTCAACGGCAAGGTGGGCGAGGTAACCCATTCAACTTTCGTATCTCTGACTGTCAACTGAGTAAGGCGAGCGCCGCTGGGGGCTCTGCCGGAAAGAAGCCGCTCGAGGAGAGTCGTGGCCGTTATTCGCGGCGGGGGAGAGCCGGGCCTTCGTCATAACGGCTTGGGGGGTCAACCTCATCGGGCTCAAAGCTGATAGGCGAAGACAGTTGCAGTTCCAGGTTGGTGCCTGGCGCGAGTACGATCTCTTTGCCCCGGGTCGCCAGGACCCAGATCAATCCGGTCAATCCGCCGCTCAGCGCGCCGATCCCCGCGCCCTTGGCGCTGCGCGAAGAGATCCCGCCAATGATCGTCCCCTGCGTCGCCGTGGTGGCGATTTTTCCAGCGTCGTCGCCTTTCCCCCCCGCGCCTTCGATTTTTGACTCTTCGCGCCGGAAGGCCTCATCGCTGGTCCCCGCGAAAGACGAGAGGGTGGCGCGGAGCGGCCGTGTTATGCCATTCGGCAACGTCAGGGAGTCAAACCGCAGGCCGAGCTGCGCCTTGCCTTTGACTCGTCCCGGGCGCACCACTTGCGTGATGGCACCCTTCACATAACTACCCACTGGAATCACAATTCGGTTGCCGATGGTGATGGGGTAAATCGTTTCGCAATACACCGGCTGGCCCACGAAAGCCGTTCGGGAACTGAGCGTGTTCTTGAGCGACAGGGGAATCGTCGTTTCCACGGGCAGGATCATTTTGCGCGGCCCCGGGTTAGCCGGAGGTTTTGCAGCTTCAGGTGCAGCCTGGCCGCGCGCGGGCTGGGGGAAAAGCAGGAAGCTGATTGCGAATAACAGGAGAGGGAGTCGGCTGGCCTCCATGGAACACCTCAACAGGCGGCTATTTACCTGCATGTAAATAAGATGGCTGGGCGGAGACGCGGGTTGCTCAGAGAATCGGGCCGGACGATCCCGCCCCTCCGGCAAGACGGGAAGTCTTGGCCCGAGGTTTTTCGGCCGCCTCACGCAGCTTTTTTCGGAGGTCTGCATTTTCATTCTCCAGGACCCGAATGCGCTCCTGCCTTCCTGCGGCAAGGTCGAGGACATAAGACTCCAGCAGCGCGTTATGGTGGTCCGTTGTGCTTACCAGGCCGGCAAACTGTTTGCCCAACTCTTCGCGGTTGTTATCATAGGCGATCTGCGACAGATCGAAGAGGTCATCCGCCAACGATTCGCTTTGAAGGAAAAGGTGGATCGCCAGAACTAAGTCCTGCGGGGCAGAAGCCAGTTCCCGGACGGACTTGCGCAGGTCGTCGAGGGCCCGCTGGCGGTCTTCGATACGCCGGCGGGCAAGGGGCTGGCTTCGTTCATCCAGCAAGGAGAAGTCCTCATCCTTGAGTTCCACGTAGAGCTTGTCCAGGGGCTGCAGACCTTGGCTGTAGCGCGCCAGGAATTCCGGCAAGTCAGGAGGGGGGAGATTCATTTCCTGGGCGCCGAGGTCAAAAGGAATCGAATAGCATCCGAGAAGCAGGATTGGAAGGAAGGACAAACGCATGGTGCCTCCCTGTATTACTCCCGACAAGGGTCGCAGTTTCAAACTCCACCCCTCTCCGGAGTGCAAGGCCCAACGCTGCCGCATCAACGAGCGGTCAAGTCGCTCTCGGGCTCAACGCACACCGAGGTCGGCTTCGATGGCCGAGGCGATGCGCGTGGCATGACGTTCGACCACCTCGGCTTCTTCGGCCTCCACCATCACCCGGGCGACCTTTTCCGTTCCCGAGTATCGTACAATCACCCGGCCGCGCTCGCCAAATTCCCGTTGACAGTCGGCCACGGCGCCCGCCACGGCGGGAAGGGTTTCGAGGGGCGGCTTCTCCCGCACCCGAACGTTGCGGATGATCTGAGGGAATTGTCTGAGTCCACTCACCAGATCTTCTAGAGATTCTCCGGTTTCATCGAGGACGCGGAGGATCTGGAGCAACGTGATGAGCCCGTCGCCCGCCAGGGAAATATCTGAATAGATAATGTGTCCGGAGGGCTCACCCCCCAGGTTGATGCCGGAGCTCAACATTTCCTCCAGCACGTATTTGTCGCCCACCGCCGTCCGCTTGAGGGAGAGCCCCTGCCGCGCGAGCGCAAGTTCCAGGCCCAGGTTGGTCATCAGTGTTCCGACGACGCCCGGGCCCCTCAACTGTCCGCGCTGGTGGAGGTGGCG
>CAZTHM010000131.1:0-9102 GCA_964613505.1 uncultured Acidobacteriota bacterium
TCGCGGAAGAAGGCAAACGAGTCAGACGTAAATCCGGGGAAGGGACTCTCCATGCGTGTCTCCTCAAAGCGAATCGAAGCGGCTGCAAGCACGATTATAGGACGAAAAGTCGGAATCTAGTTGCGTCCGACAAACTGTCAGGGCGTTAGGGTCGAGATGGACAGGTGGCGCGACTCGCGGCCACCACGGGACCGACCAACACAATTGAATCCTTTCTTGAGCGAGCACAGAGAAAAATGGCGCGACGGTCATGCGCTTTATCTCGCAATGCGAAATCAGCGATACGCCAGCGATTCATTCAAACGGCCCATCGGCTGCCCAGACTCAAAATCAACCCACACAAAACAAGCAGGTTAAGCACTGATTGCGGCGGACGTCCCGAAACTTGAAATTGAGTGAAGCGGGAATTGACTTATGGCAGAGCGATTGCCACACCTCACCAAAAGGGAGAGTTGTATTTCGCTGTATCAGGAGGGGGTTATGAGCATCCCCCGACGTATTCGCGATTACCTGGACTCCCAGAACGCCGCGTACGAATGGCTGCCTCATCCCCAGGCATTTACCGGACAGGAAGTCGCCCATTCGCTGCACGTTTCCGGCAAACGTCTGGCGAAGACGGTCGTTCTGAAGGCCGACGATCGCCTGGTGATGGCGGTCCTTCCGGCGTCGCACCATCTCGTTCTGCCCGAATTGAAGTCGGCGCTCGAGGTTCGGCACCTCGAGATGGTACCCGAGCACGAATTGGCCAAGCTTTTCCCAGACTGCGATCTGGGCGCGATTCCACCTTTCGGCAACCTCTACGGAATGGATGTGTGGGTGGATCGCCTGGTGGCCGAATCGGGCGAGATCGTCTTTACCGCCGGGACGCATGTGGACGCGGTGCGCATGAAATTCTCCGACTACACGGAACTGGTGAAGCCCCACGCAAGCCGTTTCTCGGAGATCTGGGCGCCCAAGGCGGCCTGATTGATGCGGATGTGGCCGCCGCAAGCCAAGCGAGTGAAGTTGTGCCCATGCCAGCCTTGCGGCCAGGTATTGGGCGGGGCGTGAGACTGCTTAGAAGTTGAACTGCCAAGGAGGCAAACAATGGCTAAGTTGCACGACAAGCTGGCAAGTCAGATTCCGGCGCTGCGGGACGGCATCCATGCGCTGGTCAAGGAACACGGTAGCCAAGTCATTTCAGAAGTAACCATCGCCCAGGCGTTCGGCGGCATGCGCGGCGTCAAGGGCATGGTGTGTGATACTTCCGTCGTCGAACCCGAAACCGGACTTGTTATTCGCAATATTCCTATCGGAAAACTCGCCGATAAGCTCCCGGAAGAAGTCTTCTATCTGCTCTTAACCGGAGAACTTCCGGACGCCGAAACCCTGGCGGACCTGCAAGGAGAGCTGCGCCAGCGCGCCCAGGTGCCCGATTATATCTGGGCGGTCCTCAAGGCCATGCCGGCGGACTCGCACCCCATGACCATGTTCGATACCGCCATCTTGGTCATGGAGCGGGATTCCATCTTCCGCAAGAAGTACGAGCAGATGCGGAAAGAGGAATACTGGGAGGCGGCGCTGGAAGACTCCCTCCAGCTCATCGCCAAGCTGCCCGCCGTCGCGGCCGGCATCTATCGCCTGCACTACGGTAAGGGCGAGCCCATTCCCACCAATCCGAACCTGGACTGGGGCGCGGATTATGCCGCCATGCTGGGTCTTCCCGATCCGAGCGGCGAATTCGCCAACCTCATGCGCCTCTACATGACATTGCACTCCGACCATGAAGGCGGCAACGTCAGCGCCTTCACTTGTCACACCGTGGGCTCGGCGCTTTCGGACCCCTACTACGCCGTCTCTGCCGGAATGAACGGCCTGGCCGGCCCGCTGCACGGCCTGGCCAACCAGGAGTGCCTGGGGTTCGTCCTGGAAATGCTCGATAAGTTCAAGGGCGTCCCCACTGACGAGCAATTGCGTCAGTATTCCTGGGACCGCTTGAAATCCGGCCACGTTATTCCAGGCTATGGCCACGCCGTACTGCGCATCACCGACCCGCGTTTCACCGCGTTCCACGACTTCGGCGCGCGCGTCTGCGCCGGCGACGACATCTTCAAGATGGTTGACGCCATCTTCCGCATCGTGCCGGACGTCCTCAAGGAACAAGGCAAGGCCAAGGACCCCTGGCCCAATGTCGATGCCATTTCGGGCTCGCTGCTCTACCACTTCGGCCTGACGGAATTCGATTACTACACCGTGTTGTTTGGCGTTTCGCGCGCCCTGGGGATGTGTTCCCAGTTGGTGATCAATCGCGCTCTCGGGACGCCCATCACGCGGCCCAAATCCGTCAGCACGGAGTGGCTTCGGTCGCAGTCAAACTCCGAACGCCAGGCGGCGTGAGGAGAGTTGAGTCATCACCACGCCGGACCTCCGTGGGGGCCCGGCGCGACTCAGATCCTGAGTTCAGGAGATCCCCATGGGCCCCATGTGTACCGATTGCCCCGTGCTGAAAGGTGTTCTCTTCCGCGGCCTCTCGGAAGAGCAGATTACTCGCCTGAGTTGCGTCTTCCGGCCGACCCGCTACCGCCGCAGCCAGATTCTCTATTTTGAAGGCGGAACATGTCAGCACGTCTTTGCGCTGCACTCGGGACTCGTCAAGATCGTGAAGTCGCTCGAGAACGGGAAAGACCGGATCACGCGAGTCCTTTTCCCCGGCGAACTCTTCGGCCTGGAAGCCCTCACCGAAACGAATTACCCGCTGACCGCGGTCACCCTGCGCGACTGCGAAATTTGCGCCGCCTCGCGCGATGAGTTCATGGACTTCCTGCACGCGAACCCGGACATCGCACTGGGTATGGTGCGCTTCCTGGTCAGCGAGGTCACGCGCGTCCGCACCCAAGTCACCGACATGAGCTTCAAAGACGCGCGCATGAAGGTCGCAACGCTCTTGCTCTCACTGGTCACCTCGGAGACCGAAATCCTCCCCAGGTCCTACTCCTTCCAATTGCCATTCTCCCGGCAGGAGATCAGCGAAATCCTGGAACTCTCGCCCGAAACCGTGAGCCGAACTCTGAGCTCGATGCGTCGCGAGCAAGTTCTTGACGCGCGCGGCCGGCGGTTGACCATCCCGGACACCGACAGGCTCCGAGTCGCTGCACAACGCTGAATCTCGTGATCGCTGGTATTCCTTTTGAAAGCCCCTCGGACGGTCGAGGGGCCACCTCCTTCAGCGCGGACAAACCGTCCGGATCTCAGACCTCATTCATCTCACCTGATTCCACTAGCCTGCGAGTTTTGAAATAGTAGAAGCGGGTAGATTGACAGGCGTCATACTCAATTGTGATTGTGCGCATCGACAGCTAATCCTCCTCCTTCTAACTTCGACCGTGAGCGTTGGGTGTTGGGTCTGGGAGTTGACAAAAACAAAGGCCGACAGACCCTGGATCGCGGTGGCGGAACCAGGGACTCGAAATCCTCGCGCGATTCATCCGATCGGCCACAAGAAGAATGATGAAATCTCCCAGTCCCCTAGCCGTACTCATTTCGAGTGTTCTCCTCAGCCTGATTGCGACCGGCACGCGGGCCGATTCCGAGACCGCGCCAGCCGCCAAGCCCGAGACTCGGGCCACAGCCTCTCACTCCCCTCAAGCGTCGCAACAACCTCCGATTATTTTCGTTCAAGCGCCAACGATTTCCTCCGACGAGCTCCCCCGCCGATTCCCGCAGGGCAGCCGGATCGTGCGCACGACCAGCGGGCCGCCGGCAGGCAACGTCGTCAATCTCACTGCCGAATTCTTCGCCGCCGCTGATCCGCAAGTTTCTTTCGACGCCTCCAAGGTTCTGTTCTCGGCGCAATCGCAGCCTGGCGCGCGCTGGCAAATCTGGGAAATGCGCGCCGACGGTTCGGCCAAGCGCCAAGTCACGCGTCTCGACGCTGATTGTCTTCGCCCGGCCTATCTCGCCCGCGAACAATTCGTCTTCACCCTTGTCGCCGCCGGAAGCAGCCACGCGGCTTCGCAAGTTTTTGTCGCGAATCTGGACGGCACGGAAGCGCATCCCATCACATTCGGTCCGGGCAACTTCCAGGTGGAGACGGTTTTGAAAGACGGCCGCATCCTGGCTTCAGCGGCGTCGCCTCTAGTGCCTGGGACAGAGGCATCGGGCGCGCTGTACGTAATGCGTCACGATGGCACCGGGCTCGCGTCGCTCCGGTGCGACCATCGCCAGCCGGCGCGCCGCGCGCAAGCCGCCGAGCTCGATGACGGCTCCGTCGTGTTCGTCAAAAACGCGCGCGCCAGGGCCGGCGTGGGCGGCGAACTGGCGATGATCCGTCGCGGCGCGCTGCACAATTCCTCGCTCAGCCCGCTCGCAGCGGTTTCCTGGTCGCCCCGCCCGCTGGAAGCCAACAAGCTGATTGTGGCGCGAAGCAACCCGCCAACCGCAAAACCGAAATTCGATCTCTACGACTTCGACGCCGCGAGCGGCAAGTTCGGCGAACTGATTCATCGCGATCCCAAGCTCTCGAGCGTGCAGGCCGCGCCCGTCGCGGCGCATCCGGTCCCGCGCTGGTACTGGAGCACGCTGAATCCGCAGGCGAAGGCCGGTTACTTCGTCTGTCTGGACGCCCGCCAGTCCGCCGACGAGCCGAGTGGCCGGATTGCGGCCCCCCTCGCGAATGTCCGCGTGCTGATTCTCGAGAACGGCCAGGAACGTTCTCTCGGCGAAGCGCCGGTCGAGGCCGATGGCTCGTTTTACATCGCGGTGCCGCCCGACCAGCCGGTGCGGTTCGAACTGCTGGACGCGAGCGGCGCAGTGATTCGCGCCCAGCGGAGCTGGATCTGGTCGCGCCCGGGCGAAGAGCGCGGCTGCGTGGGTTGCCACGAAGATAAATCCGTGGCGCCGGAGAATCGCTGGCCGCTGGCGCTCAAGCGCTTCGACACGCCCACGCGATTGGGATTAGAAGTGGAAACTCATGCCGCGCATTGAGTTGCGGCGTCGCGCCGGCATCTTGCCGGCCACCGGTGCCGCCGGGACGGCGGCGCTACACGGGCAAATAACGATGAGCACGCGCACGAAACAATTCGCCCTCATCCTCGCGGCGGGAATCTCGCTGGCCGCCCTGAAACTCGCTGGCCAATCGCCTGCCCCGAAACCTCAGCCCTCAGTCCTGCCCGGCTACGAGGACGTCACGGAAAAATCCGGCATCAACTTCCGCCACTCGTTTGGCGAGGTGAAGCTCAGCTCGATCATGGAAGCGACGGGTTCCGGCTGCGCCTGGCTCGATTACAACAACGACGGGAACCTCGACCTCTACGCGGTGAGTGGCCGCTTCCTCGAAGGCGTGACAAGCCACTCGAAAGCTGACGGCGCCGACTCGACCAATCATCTCGTCCGCAACAACGGCGACGGAACGTTTACCGACGTCACCGTGCCGGCGGGCGTGCCAGGCAAAGGTTTCGGCATGGGTGTGACGGTGGGCGATTACGACAACGACGGCTTGGAAGACATCTACGTCACCAACTGGAATTCTTCCGTCCTCTATCACAACAACGGCGACGGAACGTTCGCCGACGTGACGGCCAAGGCCGGCGTCGAAAATCCGCACTTCGGCGTGGGCACGGCGTTTCTGGATTACGACCGCGACGGCAAGCTCGACCTCTACGTGGGGAATTACCTAAAGTTCGATCCCGCTGCCAAGATGCTCTACTTCACCGCCGACGCTTTCCCTGGCCCGCTCGATTACGAGGGCGACGCCGACCGACTGTTCCACAACAACGGCGACGGGACGTTTACTGACGTTTCCGCCCAGGCGGGCATCGCCAATCCCGCCGGGCGCGCCATGGGCCTCACCACCGGCGACTTCAACAACGATGGCTGGCCGGACGTTTACCTCGCCAACGACACCATGGAGAGCTACCTCTACCGCAACAATAAGGACGGGACGTTCTCGAACGTCGCCGGCGACGTTAACACGGCGTATGGCGCGAACGGCGAGGCGACTTCCGCCATGGGTCCCATCTTCGGCGACTACGATAACGACGGCTGGCAGGACTTGTTCGTCTCCGACATGCGCTACCACCGCCTGTTCCGGAATCCCGGCGCCGACGGCTTCTTCCTGGATACGACGGTTGAGACGGGCGTCGCCACGGTCTCCGGCCAGTACGTCGCCTGGGGCGACGGCTTCTTTGATTTCGATAACGACGGCTGGAAAGACTTCTTTGTGGTCAACGGCGGGCTCCACTGGCTGGTCCCGATGGAAGACTCGCTGCTGCGCAATAACGGCGACTCGACCTTCACCGAGGTCTCGAGCCACGCCGGGAGCTATTTCAAATTCAAGAAAGTTGGCCGCGGGGCCTGCTTCGCCGACTACGACAACGACGGCTCTTTGGACGCCTTCGTCGTGGTGCTGGGTGGCAAAGGAATCTTGCTGCGCAACAACGCACCCGCTCCCCCCAGCCGCAATCACTGGCTGACGTTGAAGCTCGTGGGGACCAAAAGCAACCGCGACGGCTTTGGCACGCGCCTGGAAGCCACGGCGGGTAATTCGAAACAGACCATCGAGGCCATCTCGGCGGCAGGCTACGCCTCGCAGGGCGATCCCCGGCCGCATTTCGGACTCGGCCCGCACGCTGAAGTCGATAAGCTCGTCATCACCTGGCCGAGCGGCATCGTGCAGACCCTCGAACACGTCATGGCCGACCAGATTCTGACGGTGACGGAACCCAGCGGCCCGGCGGCCGCGGCGGGAGGGAAGCAGTGAGCGCGCGCAACGGAAGACGCGCTGTAGCGCCGGCCTCCGGCCGGCATGCCGCCGGGACGGCGGCGTTACTGGCCCTGGCGCTGCTTGGCGCATTCCGCCTTTCCACTCCTTACGCCGCCACACCCAAAATCCCGGCGCCGTCGGAAGCCGAGCCCGCCTACCTCACTCCCCTCGATCTCCAGCTCTCGCCCGGCGGCGACAGAATCTATGTCGTCTGTGAGGGCAACGATTCCGTCCTCGCCGTGGACACACGCACAAGGCGCGTCGTGGCTCAGGCGAAGGTGGGACACAAGCCGAAGGGAATCGCTCTTGCGCCCAGCGGCAAAACCCTCTACGTGGCGAACGAATGGAGCGACACGGTTAGCGAAATCGACGCCGCGACCTTCGACGTCCGCCGCACGCTCAAGGCGGGCTGGGGGCCGACCAGCGTCGTCGTCGATCGCGGCGGAAAATTGCTGTACGTCTCGAACGGCATCGCCAGCAGCGTTTCGGTGATCGACCTCGAGTCGGGCCGCGAGCTGCGGCGCTTCTCGACCCAGCGCTCGCCGCAGCACATGGCGCTTTCGCGCGACGGCCGCCGCGTCTACGTCTCGAACGTCCTGCCGCATTTGCGGCCCTACGACGAGCCGCCGGTTTCCGAGCTGACGGTTATCGACACTCAGAAACAGACCGTCGCTGAGCGGATTCTTCTCCCGGGCGTCATCGCATTGCGGCAGATCGCCGAAGCGCCGTCCGCCTCAGGCGGATACCTGCTCGTGCCGTTTATGCGCCCCAAGAACTTGGCACCGCTGATTCGCGTCGAGCAGGGTTGGGTGGTAACGCACGGCGTGGCGGTGGTGCGGCCGGAAATGCAGAAGATTCTTCGCGGAGTCTACCCTGAGCGAAGCGAACGGGCTGAGGAAGACAGGCAAGGAACGCGCGTCACCCAAGTCCTCCTCGACGACATCGACTATTACTACGCCGATGGTTACGGCGCGGCGTTCACGCCCGACGGCCGCTACGCGCTGATCACTTCTTCCGGCGCGAATGTCGTACAGTTTGTGGACACGGCCAAGCTCGACGCGCTCGTCCGGCGGGCACACTCCGTGAAACTCTCGAACCAGCTGGACTCGGCGCGCGAGTTTGTGGTTCGCCGCCTGCCCACGGGGAACGATCCGCGCGGCGTCGCGGTCTCGCCCGACGGCCGCACCGCCTACGTCTCGAACCGCATGGACGATAGCCTGACGGTGGTTGACCTCGCGCGGCTCAAAGTCGCCTCCACGATCGACCTGGGCGGACCGAAAGGGATTTCGCTCTTGCGGCAAGGCGAGCGATTGTTCCGCAACGCCAGCTACTGCACGCAGGGCCAGTTCTCCTGCGCGACGTGCCATCCCGAACAGCACCTCGACGGCCTGGCGTGGAACCTGGAGACGCCGCAGCTCGGGCGCGACCGCGTCGCCAACCGCACGCTGCGCGGCATCGCCGAGACCGCGCCTTACAAATGGAACGGCCACAACCCCGACCTCATCACGCAGTGCGGCCCGCGCATCGCCAAGTTCCTCTTCCGCGCGGAAGGGTTCAACACTGAGGAGCTGCAATCGCTGGTGGCGTTTCTGCGCTCGATTCCGCTTGCGCCCAATCGACACTTGGCGGCGAACGGACAATTGACCGACGCGCAGGAGCGCGGCAAGACCATGTTCTATCGCACGCGCACCAACGACGGCCGGGGCATCCCTTTCCAGAATCGGTGCGACACCTGCCACCCGGCGGATACGCACTACACGAACCGCATCAGCACCGGCGTGGGATCGAAGACCCAGTACGACACGATTTCACTGTTCGATACGCCGCAGCTCGACCGCGTCTATGAGGACGCGCCGTACTTGCACAACGGCATGGCGCTGACGCTGGAAGAGATCTGGACGGTTTACAACAACGACGACACGCACGGCATCACGTCCGATATGCGCAAAGAACAGTTGAACGATTTGATCGAATTCTTGAAAACACTGTGACGATTTTGGATTTGTGATTTTGGATTTTGGATTTTAGATTTCCGATTTGGAATTTTGAATTTGGCATTTTGGATTTCGCACTTTTGATTTTTGCCTTTTGCCTTTTGATTTTCCGTTTCCGAGAGCAACCTATGAGACACACCCTCTTCATCGCAATCCTGCTGGCGGCAAGCGCGACGGCTGCGCAGAATCCGCCTCTCATCACGCGCTGGGAAAACTTCACCACCGCGAATGGCATGCCCGACGACAAGGTCTTCTGCGTCGCCGTGGATGGCGCGCGCGTCTGGGCGGGCACGGAAGACGGGCTGGTGTTAATCGAGAACGGCCGAGTGGCGCGCGTCTACAGAACCGAGGACGGCCTGGTGCATCGCG
>CAZTHM010000132.1:0-9020 GCA_964613505.1 uncultured Acidobacteriota bacterium
GCTGACCTTTGATAGTTTCGCGTCGGACTTATGCCAAAAACATACCTGACGGGTTACCAATTGTCAAATTGGAGTGTGGACGCGACCGGCTGCGGTTGCCGTCAGGCGTGGGAGAATTACGGGCAGGGAGCGCAAGTTAGTTCATATCAGTAATGAGGAGGGCTGTCATCGCACACGTGAACTCCAAGAGGCGGGAGGCCCGGCACAAGAGTAACTAGGACGATGGCCACACGGGCACTCCTACTTGGTGGCGGCGGCTGCTTTGCGCGAAATCAATCCCAGCCCCTTGGCCTGAGCGTCCTTTTGCAGGGCGAGCAGACGAGCGCGGCCGCGCGAAGGGTCAGGGGATTTCATTTCGAGCTCGCCCAGCGCCAAGCGGGCTTCGTACTGGTCGAGGACCAGGCGTGCCTTCGTTGCCTCCGCGACGACAGCGCGAAGACCCTTCTCGGCCTCTCGAGGCTTGCCCCTTGCGGCTTGGACCCGGGCGGCGGCGATCTTTACTGTGATGCGGACGCCAGCATTTTCAGTTCTGGCAGAGATTGCGGACGCGGTTTGAACCGCCTTTTGAGCCTCTGTCAAATCTCCCTGAGCAAGGAAGGCTCGAGCCAAGATCGCGAGAGCGAGGGCCTGATTATCAACAGCCTTCTGCTCTTCGAACTGTCCGGCTGCTTTCCGAGCGAGATCCCGGGACACGGGAGTTTTGTCCTCCTCCAGCGCCACTTCCGCCAGCGCGAGCTGACTTTCTGCCACTGTCCCGAGTTGCCCGAGCTGGCTGCGGATGCCCAGAGCACGTTCGTGTTGTTGGCGGGAGGAGGCGAGATCGCCGCTGGCTCGGAAGACTTCGCCGAGGTTGTACACAGCATAGCCAACCCCGCTCTGGTCGCCGACCTGGCTTGCTACGCTCAATCCTTCTTCAAACCTCTTTCTGGCTTCGACCAAATCTCCCTGTTTGTAAAGAAGGTTTCCGAGATTGTTGAGGGAGGTATATACACCTGCCATATTGCTGATCTCACGGCGGACGGTAAGGGCCTCTTCGTACATCTCCTGGGCTCTGGTGGTATCGCCCTGCTGCCACAAAACATTAGCGGTGTTGTCGAGTACAGTGGCGGCGTTGATCTGGTCGCCGATCTCTCGATAGATCGCGAGAGCTTCCTGATACTCGGCCTTCGCTTTGCTCAACTCACCCTGTTCTGAGAGCAGGAGCGCGGTGTTATTCAGGACCTGGGCGACCCCAGCCCGGTCGCCATTCTGCCGGTAGACCTCCAGCGCGGCGTCGTACATGACGCGCGCCCCGCCGAGGTCGCCTTCGTCGGCGAGCAAATTGGCGATGTTGTTGAGGTTGTCCGCAACTCCTCCCAGGTCGTTGACACTCGCAAAGAGGCGCTTGGCATCCTCGAAGGCAGCCTTGGCTTTCTGAGGCTGACCTTGAGACCAGAGTGCCAGACCCAGCGAGGATTTGGCCTTGGCGACCAGGAGGCGTGCGCCCAACTGTTCGCCTTTGTTAACAGCTTGCTCCGCAACCCGCTGCTGCTGTGCGAAATCGGAGAGAGAACTACGAATATGCGCTTCGGCCAAGTCGACTCGCGGATCTTGGCCGAGAGGAGCAGGCAGTCTGCGCATTGCCTCGACAACGGTGAGAGCCGCTTTCGCTTTGCCGGCTGAAGTCTGAGCTCCTGAGAGGCGCAACCCATAGTCAAGGTTGTCCGGATACAACAAATAGAGCTTGCGATAGATCTCGACCGCCTTCTCCCATTCGCGGATGGCCGCGTGGTAACCACCCTCGATCAAGAGTTTCTCCTCGATGGTGAGCGCAGAGGATCGATCAAATGCCTTTTTGGCTTCTTCCCTCGCTTTTCCGTCATAGCCGAGTGCGGACCACGCACTGGCAAGGGCGACGTGGGGCATGGGGTGTTGGGGCTCTCTGGCGGTTGCTTGCAACAGCAAATCCTTGGCGGAAACGGCGTCGAAGAGTCTCAGTTTCGCGAGCCCTTCGGAGTAAAACCGGGCCGCTTCGGGATTGGCAGGAAGAGTTGCCCGAGCACGTCCTGATCCCGTGTCACCTGGACCCTTGGCGCCGAGCTTCTCCCGCAATGTCGCCCCGACGCTCGACACTAATTCGTCCAGCTTGGCTTCGGTGCCCGTCAAGGCGACAGCGGTTAGCGTTTCTCCGATGGCCGCGTCCTGGAGGCGCACGTCCAGGCGAATTCTTCCTTCCGCCTCTTTTCCCAGGGGTAGAAACGACCCCAGCACAACATAATCCGATCCCAGATTCGCCTGAACGCGGCGCAGTGTCTCCTTCGAGAAGTTGTCCGTGTCACCCAGAGAAAGGTTGAGCCTCGTCTGCGTGACGTTTTCACCAGGTATGGTCCGGAGTTTCTCGCCCAGGGCAAGTTCGTTGGTCAGCATTTCGGACAGGGTGGTTGAAAGCCAGGCCGCGCGGGGATTGCCGGAAAGATTTCGAAAACCGAGTACCGCCACGGATCGCCGAAGCTTGACCGGCGCGGCGGGAGGAGCGGTCGGGGCCGAGATTGTGATTTGGCGATCCTCGTAAATGTGGCGGCCAATTGCCAACGCAACGAGTGCCAGGAGAACCGACGCCGCCAACCAGCGTGCAACTATTGAGAGCCTTAATTTCCTAAGCGCGACAATCTCTCCGCGGAGGGCTTTGAGAACGTCTTCGGCGCTGGCAAAACGTTCGGCAGGATCGAGCGCCAGGCAGCGGAGGATCGTTGCTTCCCATTTCGGATCGATCTCAGGCACGAGAGCGCGGGGTGATGGCGGCGGTTCTTTGATCCGCTTGACGGCCGTCGAAAAAGGGGAGTCGCCTTTGAACGGCCAAGTGCCCGTCAGCATCTCGAACATGACACACCCGAAGGCATAGATGTCAGCAGCGCTCGTCACGTCTTTTCCTTCGACCTGCTCGGGTGCCATGTAAGCCGGTGTTCCTACCACTTCGCCGGGTGCGGAGATCGAGGCGACGAAACTCTCCGAAGAATACACGCGACGTGCCAGGCCAAAGTCGGTAACAACAACCCGAATGTCAGCCGCGTTTTCTCTGGAAGGAACGAGCATTACGTTACCAGGCTTGAAATCGCGATGAACGATGCCGGCCCTGTGCGCCGCTTCGAGCCCCGCCGCCATTTGCATAATCATCGGAAACGCTTCGCTGGCGGTCATCCTGCTGACGACACGCAAACGGTTGGCAAGAGTTTCGCCGGCAAGGAGTTCCATCGTGAGGAAAGAGACTCCTTCCCCAGTCCGCCCAGATTCGTCGTGGCCAATGTCGAAGACGCGGCAGACATTCGGGTGCGTTACCTTGCGAGCCAACTGGATCTCGCGAATAAATCGCTCGATCATGCGGCTGTCAGCGGCGATCTCAGGGCGGACAGTCTTCAGAGCCACACGCTCGTGCAGTTTCAGGTCTTCGACCTCATAAACCTCCCCCATCCCCCCATACCCGATGAAGCGAATGACTTTGTAGCGGGCGGCAATAAGTTGGCCGGAAGCGAACGTCACTCCAGGCGGCTCAGGTTGTTCGGACTGTTCTGAAGAACCTGAAGTCCCGGACGTTCCTCGCTCATCTATTGAATTGTGCGCCCCTCGGAGAGGCAGGGTTTCGCCGGCAGAAGAAGGGGACAACTCCGAGGTTGGAGGGTGCACGGTATCACCGTGCCGATCCCTCTTTTCGTCATCGTTCTCACTCATAGCAGTATGGGAATCTGGATAACCTATGCAACTCGGGCGCGATTATGCCACTACGCAAGCTGAAACAGAAGGATATCGAGTCCCTCCGGCAGTTTATCGGACCCCTCGGAAGACTGACCTGCCCTGTGGGTCGCGCTCTTGGTGATACGAAATTCGTTGTTCACTTTAATCTGTTCCCTTCTGGCTTGAGAATTCCCGCTTCCGCGGGAGGAGGCGCTGGTGGCTGTAAAGCTTCACCCTGCCATAAACGGCTCATGAACAAAGTCATTAAGGCAGTCGCTCAAAAGCGCGGTTTCCGCAGGGTCGGGTAGCACCTGGTCCGGCACTGGAACAACACCGTGCCGGATGAGGAAGGTCTTCGTTCGGCAGGAGCGACTGGGTCATGCAACTGACCAAGTCAGCCCGGAACTTTACACGCATGTGAGAGACGAAGGCTTACAATGCGCCGCCCAAGCAGTTGACGCACGACTAGAGCGGGAGCGGGAGAAAATCGATTCGTTGGCAAGTGTAGGCACGAAGGTTGGCACACCGGAGCTTCTCCATGAATAGACTGTTGAAAGTTGTGGTGGGCCCAGCAGGACTCGAACCTGCGACCAACGGATTATGAGTCCGCTGCTCTAACCAACTGAGCTATGGGCCCATCCTGGACTTCCATCTTACACCAAGAAACCGCGCGTCTGACTGGCTGGGTGTGGTTCCATCGCCTTTTCCGCCTCCCTTGGAAGTGGTGCAATGTGGCCGAACTGAAGGTAAGGTGACAGTTCGCTTGTGCCGTCGAGCTTCCGGGGGTGCGCCGAGGGCATAGCCTTCGAGCCGTTGGCGGAGGAGGCTAAGAAAAGTTAACAGCGGTTCGCCAAAGCCGCCACCATTTGTTAAATTCACCCTGACTCCCTTATGATGTACTCCGAATATGAGAAAACGAATTGTGCTTATCGAAGACGAAAAAGACATCGTGGAGCTAGTCCGGTACAACTTCCGGAAGGAAGGGTTTGAATTCTCAAGCTTCACGTCCGGAAAAGAGGGGTTGGAGCATCTCCGCCGCCACCCGGTAGATCTCGTGCTGCTCGACATCATGCTTCCGGACCTTGACGGTTTCGAGATCTGCAAGCGACTGCGGGCTGAAGACCGGATGAAATCGCTGCCGATTATCTTCCTCACCGCCAAGGGTGAGGAGATCGATCGCGTGTTGGGGCTCGAAATCGGCGCGGATGATTACGTGGTGAAGCCGTTCAGCCCCCGGGAACTTGTAGCACGCGTCAAGGCGGTGTTGCGACGCCAGACCCGTCCGGCCGAACGTCAGGAGGTCGTTGAGGCGCGGGACCTGCGCCTGGACGCGCGCACGCAGGAAGTAACGGTCGGTGGTAAGCCGGCGGAGCTGAGTACATTGGAATTCAAGCTGCTCCATTTCCTGGCTTCCCACCCCCGCCGCATTTTCAGCCGCGAACAATTGCTCGATGAAGTCTGGGGGCGAGACCACTTCGTAACGCCCCGGACGGTCGATGTCCACATCCGCCGCGTTCGCGAAAAGATCGAGATTCAGCCTGACCGACCGCAATACCTTCAGACGGTGAGAGGGGCAGGGTATCGGTTCGCGGCTGAACCGGGAGAGGTCGAGGGGGAAGCCAACTGAGGATTACTATGCCGGCGGCTCGATATCTCCCCGATCTGCACTTGTCAAATTCCGATTTGTAACGATCAACGCTCGTGATCCTACACAGCCCGATCTTCAGAAAGCTATTTTGGAGCGCCTGCCTGGTTATCGCCGCAACGCTCGGCGGGCTCGATTTCTATCTATCACGATACATGGCCCGCAGGCAGGTGGAAAACGTTCAGCAGCGGCTCGCGTCGCAGGCGCGTCTGGTCAGTGACGAGGCCGCGAGTATTTCCCGCGGAGAATTGGATGCCTGGGCAAGAGCGGCGGGGGCGCGGGCCCAGGCGAGACTGACAATTATCGATCCCCACGGCCTGGTCCTGGCTGACTCTCAGCGCGATCCTGAAACAATGGAGAATCACGCGGACCGGCCGGAAGTCCGCGAAGCCGTTCATCATGGTTCGGGGAGCTCGATTCGATACAGTGCGACGCTGGGCCGCGATCTTTGCTATTTCGCCCTCACCTTCAGCTATGGAGGCACGGCTCAGCATGTCCTTCGCCTTGCCATTCCACTGGAGGATGTGGACTCGGCGGTGGCGGCAGTGCGTTGGCGGATCTTGGGAGCGTCGCTCGTTGCTGCGCTGGGGGCATTGATCATTGCCTATTTCTTCTCCCGGTCGTTCACGCAAAGGATTACCCGGTTGCGCGTGTTCGCGGAGAATCTGGTTGACGGGTGCGCATCCGGCAATCTCGGGGCCGACGCCGAGGACGAACTGGGGGCGCTGGCGCGCTCGCTCGACCGTGCCGCGGCCCAGATCCGGGAATTCGTTGATCGGCTCGGCCTCGAATCCGCCCGGCGCCAAGCCATCCTCGCTAGCATGGTCGAGGGGGTTTTGGTCGTGGACAACGAACTCCGAGTCATCTACTGCAACGAATCCTTTGCCCAGGCAGCTGGGGTGAGTTTGCCCATCACCGACCGGACGCCCTTGTTGGAACTCATTCGAGACCCGGATCTACTCGACGAACTGACCCGGGTGATGGTCTCCCACGCGCCCGCGAAGCGTCGCTTGGAGCTGGCGTCGGTGGCGGGCCGGGCGTTTGAGGTGCAGATCGCTCCGTTGGCCGCTACGTCTCATCGCGGGGCTGTAGCCATCTTGCATGACGTGACAGACATTGAGCGCCTGGAGCGCGTGCGCAAGGACTTCGTTGCGAACGTATCCCATGAACTCCGCACGCCGCTTACCGCCATCCGCGGCTACGCCGAGACCTTGCTCGAAGGCGCACTTGAAGACAAGGAAAACAACCGTCGCTTCCTTGAAATTATCCGTGCGCACTCGATCCGGTTGAACAACATCGCCTCCGATCTGCTGACGCTCTCAGAACTCGAATCGGGGAAAGTGCTGGGCGAAGCAGAACGGATCTCCGTGCGGGCCTCGCTCGAGTCGGCGCTCGGTACCGTCGAGGCCGAGTCGCGCGTCCGCGGCGTAGCCATTCTGCGGGATCGGATCGATGACGTGTACGTCATGGGCGATAAGGTGCGGTTCGAGCAGGCTTTAATCAATCTGCTCGACAACGCGGTCAAGTTCAACCGGGCCGGTGGCGAGGTCCATGTCTCGGCGGAGCGCGTCAGCGACGGCAGCGTGCGGGTATCAATCAACGACACTGGAATAGGAATTCCTTCCGCGGATTTGTCCCGGATATTCGAACGTTTCTACCGAGTCGATAGGGCCCGTTCGAGAGAAATGGGTGGAACCGGATTGGGCCTTGCCATCGTCAAACACCTCATTGAGCGAATGGGGGGCACCGTCCATGTTAAAAGCCAGTTAGCCGAAGGTTCCACGTTTACGGTGGTTTTGCCCTCCGCCTGAGACATCGTGTCCGGGTCCTTGGGTGCCGTCCTTCCCCAAGTTTAATCTCTCCGTAACATTAGCTTCATTCAAGCGAGAACATCATGGCGGATAGTCAATGCTGAGGGTGACTGCCATGCTTGCCCAGAACGGAGAAACCGTGTTGGGGTGCGGACCGCGGTGGTTACCCAGCTCTCGACGGCACAGGAGGAGGAGTCCTTGATTGATAACGACTTACAGGCTGCTCCCATTCTGTAACAAAACTTTCACCTTGGGTTCATTTTATCTTAACCAAGGATCGGCAAAATGGTCTGCTCTTAAATGAAAGAGGAATCCTCTACACGCCCGGACGCAGACCAACCGGATTCGGTCTTCGGTCCGCACAAACTAAAGGAGTCAATGATGCATAGACGAGCAGTCACGTTCCAATACGCCACATTTGCGATTCTTCTTGCAGTCTGCTTCACAACGGCCCCCTGGGTGTTTGCCGGTGAACAGCCGAAAAAAGCGGCAAATTCGAAGAAGGAACCCCAGAAATCCCGCTCGCAAAGTGCGCTTCCAGCGGTTGAGGCTCGTACCACTGATCTCCCGCCGTCGGATAACGATAAAGGTACGCCTGCCCAGGAAGTCCAGCTCCTTAAGCAACAACTCGCGGCCCAGCAGGCGCAGATCGAACAGCTCCGCGTTGCTTTGCAGGAGCAGCGAACTATGCTTGAGCGGGCTCTTCAGTCCAGCCAGCCCGCAACGGAGCGCAGCCCGAATCTCGGCGAGGTAGCGAGTGTGAAGCCGGTGGTTCCCGCCACGCGCGAAGCGCTGCTGGCGAGTGCCAACGCCATGCCGGGACGTGTCCCGCCGGCGCCCCAGAGCGGTGGGACAGCCAGTGTTCCGGCCGCGGAACTGGAGATTGTGAAGGGTGAGCTTGAGGCGGTGGCCGACAGCGCCAGCCAGACTAATCAACGTGTGGCGAAGCTGGAGGCCAGCGTCGCGGACGGCAGCAAGCAAACCGCGGCCAAATTTCGAGGCCTCGGCAACTTCAATTTCAGCGGCGACGTGCGCCTCCGGTACGAGCCCTTCTTCCAGGACGGGTCACCGACCCGTCAGCGCGAGCGCGCCCGTGCCCGGCTTAATCTGACCGGGAAACTGAGTGATGAGCTGGCGGGCGGCGTTTCGATCGCGACCGGCGCTCTCGATGATGTGAACTCGACTAACCAGACGCTGACGGGTTTCTTCACCCGCAAATCCATCGGTTTCGACAAGTACTTTCTGGTCTACAAACCGAAGTGGTTCAAACAGCTAGGCCTGACGGCCGGTAAGTTCACCTATCCGTGGTACCGGACGCCCTTGACTTTCGACAACGACGTCAACCCCGAGGGTTTCGCGCAGACGCTTTCCTTCGACGTCAAGAACCCCGTGCTAAAGAACATCACTTTGGTGGGCTTCGAGCTGCCGTTCAATGAGGCGAGCGGCGCGTACGACAGCTTCATCTTCGGTGCCCAGTTGCAGACTCGCTGGAAGCTGAGCGAGAAGGCTTGCCTCGGCCTCTACGCCTCGGGCGTCAATTTCAATCGTGCCGACCCCATCGCAGTGGCGATCGCCGGGGGGACACTCAAGCCCAGCCTGTCAAACTCGAATACCTACCGGACCGTGCTTGGGGCCGACGGGAAGCCTGTGGTGGTCGGCTATGCCTCGAAGTTCGCATACCTCGACCTGATTGGACAGTTCGACTACAAGTGGAGCGGGCGCTGGCCCATGATGTTGATGTTCAATTTTGTCAATAACACCCGCGCCGCAAACCAGGAACGATCCGCTTACTGGGCGGAGATTGCCTTCGGCCAGCTCAGGGAAGCCAAGGACGTCCAGTTCGGCTACAGCTACAT
>CAZTHM010000133.1:0-8964 GCA_964613505.1 uncultured Acidobacteriota bacterium
GCTCGACCTTTCGCTGATCGTCGCCGGAACGAAATACCGCGGGCAATTCGAAGAGCGCCTGAAAACCATCATGAAGGAATTGATGGATGCGCAGAACGCCGTCATCTTCATTGACGAACTCCACACGCTGGTGGGGGCAGGTTCGGCAGAGGGTTCCCTCGATGCCGCCAACATCCTCAAGCCGGCGCTCTCCCGCGGAGAGATCCAGTGTATCGGCGCGACCACGCCCGCCGAATACCGCAAGTCGGTGGAGAAGGATCGCTCGCTCGAGCGGCGTTTCCAGGCGATCAAAGTCCCCCCACCCACCGAGGGCGATGCCATCAAAATCCTCTTCGGCATCAAGGACCGCTACGAGAAATTCCATGCTGTGACCTACACCGACGACGCCTTGAACGGCGCCGTGTATCACTCCAACCGCTATATCCCGGACCGCTTTCTTCCCGACAAAGCGGTGGACCTGATCGACGAGGCGGGCGCGCGGGTGAAACTGCGGCAAAGCTCGCTGCCGGAAGAAATGATCGACGTGCAGAAGCGCATCAAGTTCGTCGTGCACCGCATGGAAAACGCCATCGCCAGCCACGAATTCGAAAAAGCGCGTTTCTATTCCGACGAAGAACGGAAAGAGCGCGAGAACCTCCGCCTGCTGCGCGAGAAGTACAACATCGACGAAACGGCGATGGGCGTGGTGAGCCGCGATGACATCGAGGAAGTGGTCTCGCGCTGGACGGGCGTCCCGGTCACAGCCATCAAGGAAGAGGAGATGAGCAAGCTCCTCCGCATTGAAGAGGAGCTGCACACACGCATCATCAGTCAGGACAAGGCGATCTCCGCGCTGGCGCGGGCGATCCGGCGCTCGCGGGCCGGGCTCAAAGCCCCCGGCCGGCCCGTCGGGTCCTTCCTTTTCCTCGGCCCCACCGGCGTGGGAAAGACGGAAATGGCGCGGTCCCTGGCCGCTTTCTTGTTCGGCAGCGAGCGCGCCCTGATCCGCTTCGATATGTCGGAGTTCATGGAAAAGCACTCGGTCTCCAAACTGATTGGCTCGCCGCCCGGCTATGTCGGTTACGAGGAGGGCGGGCAGCTCACCGAGCGCGTGCGACGATCGCCCTATTCGGTCATCCTGCTGGACGAAATCGAAAAGGCGCACCCCGACCTTTTCAATATCCTCTTGCAGGTTTTTGAGGACGGCCAGTTGACCGATGGCTTGGGCACCACGGTCGACTTCAAAAACACCATCATCATCATGACCTCGAATATCGGCGCGCGGCACCTGAGGCGCGGGCCGATCGGTTTGCTCTCGCCCAACGAAGCTCTCAAAGAAGAGCACGCCGAACAGTTGGTGATGAGTGAGGTGAGGAAGCTTTTCAATCCCGAGTTCCTGAACCGACTGGACGAGACCATCGTCTTCAACGCCCTGACCGACAACGATCTGCTGCAGATCATCGAATTGCTGGTGGCCCAGATCAATCAGAACCTGGCGCCCAAGAACATTTCGATTAACCTGGCGCCGGAAGCGGGGCGGTGGATCCTGGAGAAGACCTGCGGGGATCGCTCCTACGGTGCGCGGCCCCTGCGGCGGGCGCTGCAAAAGCACGTCGAGGACCCGCTCTCGGAGGCGATGATCCAAGGCGAGATCCAAGCCGCCTCGGTTCTGGAAGTCATCGTTGAGAACGAAGTGCTTTATTACCGGTCTGTTAACGACAAGCTGGTTGCGGCCACGCCCCTTTCTCATTAGGGGTTCCGCCCGCGCCTTTGGGAGCGCGGAACACCTGTCCCCAGGTGGTTCCTCAGTCGCCCGTCCCCGGGGAAAAGGGTTTGCTCAGACGTCGGGTTTCGGGCCAACTTCTGGCGGAACCCAGGCATCGGAATGTCTAAGTGCAAATCAAGTGGTCAGGAGAGGACTGCTCCTTGCAAGTGAAGTTTGAAAGACGAATACGGACACGGAAGTGGGTGGGCGGCGTGTTGCTGGCGTTGGCACTGAGCCTGTTAGGCGGGACGACGATCGGCGCTCAGGAAGCGCCGGCAAAACCATCCGGCGATCCGGCTGCCAGCGCCGCCAAGAAGGAAGATAAGCCTGCGGCCGCTCAAGAGCAAAAGCCCGCCGCGGACCAGCCGAATCCCCCCTTACCGCAAGATCAGAAAACTCCCGAGCAGAAGCCTGCGGAATCTTCCCAGCAGCCTGACAAACTTCAGCTCGAGACCCCGGAGGCGGCTCCCCCAGCGGAGGCCCCATCGCCTGCTCCCGGGACTTCGGCCCAGCCGCCCGGGAAGGCTCCGATCGAGGAGGAGCAGCGGGCCGTCATTGATGAGATCATCTTCCGCGGCAACCGACGCGTCCCCGCGGCCACACTGCGCGCCCGGGTGTTCTCGCACAAAGGGGATCCCTACGACGAGAACGCGTTGGAGCGGGACTTCATGGCGCTTTGGAACACGGGGTTCCTGGATGACATCCGCTGCGAAGTCACGGACGGCGAGAAGGGCAAGATTGTGACCTTCTACGTGCGCGAGAAGAAACTGGTGCGCAGCATCGACTACAAAGGTCTGAACACCGTCTCGCAGTCGGATGTGCTGGATGAATTCAAGAAGCGCAAAGTCGGTCTCTCCATTCAGTCTCAGTTCGACCCCGTCGTCGTCAAGCGCGCCCAGGTGGTCCTTCAGGAAATGCTGGCAGGACATGGGCGGCAGTTCGCCATGGTTCGCGGGCGGACGCGGAACATTCCTCCGAATTCGGTGGCGTTGACCTTCATCGTCTCCGAGGGGCCAAAGGTCAAAATCGGGGATATCCGCTTCGAGGGCAATAAGATTTTCTCCACCCGCCGCCTGGTGCGCGGCATGAAATACTCCCGGCCCGCAGGCGCTCCCCCCTGGTTCTACTGGTTTCACAAAACCTACGACAAGGACAAGATTCTGGCCGACCTGGAACTCAATGTTCGGACCCTTTACCAGGACAACGGGTATTTCTACGTCGTCCTGAAAGAACCACAGACCAAGATGACGGACACCAAACACCGCTGGCCGTTTTTCTTCTTCAGTTGGGGGCGCGGAAAGCGCGTGGACGTCACGATCCCGGTGGAGGAAGGAGTTCAGTACCGGCTGGGCAAGTTCGTGATTCGCGGAAACAAGCTCTTCAAACAAGAGCAGATTGCGCCGGTTCTCCAGCTCAAGACGGGCGACGTGTTCAACCTCGGGAAGGTGAGAAAAAGCATCGAGAATTTCCAGAAACTTTACGGCGCCTACGGATATATCAATTTCACCGCGACTCCCGACATCGAGCCCGACAACAAGAAGAAAGTCATCAATCTGGCTCTGGATTTTGAAGAGGAAAAACAATACTTCGTGCATCGCGTCGAGTTCTCGGGAAACACCAAGACACGCGACAAGGTGATCCGGCGCGAATTGTTGCTCGACGAAGGAAACATCTTCAGCTCGGAGATGTGGGACTTGAGCGTTCTGCGCGTCAACCAGCTCGGCTTCTTTGACCAGATCAAGAAAGAGGATTACGAGATCCGGCAGAACAAAAAGGAATCCAACGTTGACATCGTCGTGAAAGTGAAGGAGAAAGGCCGGAACTCGATTGGGTTCTCCGGCGGCGTGAGCGGCCTCTCGGGGAATTTCGTGGGGATCAATTACGCTACCAACAATTTCCTCGGCCTGGGCGAGACCCTGAGCTTGCAGATGCAGTTCGGAACTTACCAAAAGCTCTACTCCTTCGGCTTCACCGAGCCCTACCTTTTCGACCGGCCCATTACCACCGGGTTCACGATCTTCAAGAGCGATTTCCGTTACGACCAACTTCGCCAGACGGCGTACTACGCGGGTTTCAGCCCGGGCGCCCTGCAGGCGCTCTCGGGAGGGGGGTCGGCTTTCCAGAATTACCAACAGAACTCTTCCGGCTTCACGGTTTTTTCCAGCTACCCTCTGCGACGGAGCTTTGCGCGGCTGGGCCTCACGTACAGCTATTCCATCAGCAGCCTGCAAGCCTTTAGTCCGGCATCACAGGCATTCTTCCAAGCGCTGAATTTCCGCGGCCTGGAGGGGCCAAACGCTCTGGCCGGCATTACGACCAGCCAGGTCATGCCGACGTACATGTACAACACCATGAACCACCCCTACGAGCCGACGGCTGGTAAGTACCTCTATGCCGCCATCTCTTTTTCGGGAAGCATCCTGGGCGGCAATGTCAATACAATCCGGCCGGTCGTTGAGGCCAAGTACTTCCGCGCGGTCGCCAAGAAAAAGTCGGAGCACCCGCAAGTCCTGGCCATGCGCTTCATGGGCTCGACGGTGGCGGGATTCGGGGGTCGCGTCCCGCCGCCGTTCTCGCGCTTCTATATCGGCGGAGAAGACGATATCCGGGGCTTCTACATTCGCAGCGTCAGCCCGGTTTCCTTCTATCCCACCGTCAGCCAGGTCTGCAACAAGGACAGTGCCGGGCGGGATATTCCGGCGCTGGATTCCAATGGCCGGCAACTGGCTGCCTGCGGATCCTACACGCGCTTCCCGGCTAACACCGTGATCTACCCGGGGGGCGACACGATGCTCGTGGCCAATGTGGAATATCGAATCCCGATCGCCGGGCCGGTCACGTTGGCGTATTTCGTTGACGTAGGGACTTCCTTTGTCTGGCGCCAGAGCCAGCTCAGAATCCAGC
Organism: uncultured Acidobacteriota bacterium; assembly: GCA_964613505.1. Taxonomy (GTDB): domain Bacteria; phylum Acidobacteriota; class Terriglobia; order UBA7540; family UBA7540; genus CAZTHM01. The sequence continues at coordinate 4,649 of CAZTHM010000133.1, forward strand.
AGGCCGCGCTGGACGGCATTCACACCGAGTTTCCCTGGTTTCCGACACCCAAGGAGCTAAGGGCGATTGCGGCAACCAACCTTCGCCCGCGGGCGTCAACCGGCATTGAAGTGCAAGTTGTTCTGCCGGTTGTGAACGCTCCTTTCCGAGTTTTCTATGGTTACAATTTCCTCCGCCTGAATGACACCGTGATTCCTCCGCAGAGCCTGCCGCCGGAGTCGCTCTTCCCGAACCACGCGACCTACGAAGCAGCGCTGCCGGCCTTCCGCGGTTTCCAGCTCCAGGACCGCAAATCACGGCTGGGCTTCACGGTGGCACGGACTTTCTAATCGTCGGGAATTTGGTGTACAATCTACCGTTCTGTTTTGGATCATAATCCCCTGAAGGAGTTTGAATGAGAAACCGAGTTTTCACTCTGATAGCTCTCGTAGGTCTGCTGACCCTCCCCATCGTCGCTTGGGGACAGACCCCGGCCGCGGGCGGAACCAAAGTCGGCGTCATCAATTTCCAGGGCGCCATCGGCAATACCGCCGAAGGAAAGAAAGCCGTCCAGGAATTGACGAAGAAGTACGAGCCGCGCACCCGCGAGCTGCAACAGCAGCAGCAGGAAATCCAGAGCCTGCAAGAACAGTTGCAGAAGCAGGCGGCTACCCTCAGCGACGACGAGCAGCGTCGGCTGGCCCGCGAGCTCGAAGAAAAGCAGAAGCGATTCAAGCGCGGACAGGAAGACTACCAGGCCGACATCCAGGCGGAGCAGCAGGAGATCGTCCAGCGCCTCGGGCAGAAGATGTTCCGGCTGGTGAATGAATACGGCCAGCAGAATGGCTTTGCGGTCATCATGGAGGGTTACCCCCAGGTGCCCGTCTATTTTGCTCCCATCGATGTCACCGAGGAGTTGATCAAGCGTTACGACGCGGCATTCCCGGTGGAGAGCGCGGCCCCTGCGGCTGGCACCGCTGCCCCTCCGGCCGCGAAGCCTGCTGCGCCTGCTCCCAAGCCTTCCACGGCGGCCAAGCCGGTCGACAAGCCGAAGCCCTGACAGACGAGGCGGAAGCTCGCTCCCTGGAGACGCCGACCACCGCTGGGGATCAAACCGGCGGTGGTCGAAGTGTTTTCTGGCGGCCTCCGTCCACGGAGGCGATGGTCCGGCTGGAAGCGTGCCCGAGGTGGCTAAGACTGGCCTCTGGGCTCGGGATGAATGCTGACCTTCGAGATCTGCGGGAAAGTCTTCCGGAACTTGAATTCCAGCTCCTCCGTTATCTCATGGACGCGAGCCACCGAAAGGTTGGGTTCCACGGTGCAATGCATTCGGACGACGATGTTGCCCGCCACCTTGTGGGCCTGAACCGAATGGCAATCCAGCACGCCCGGCATTCCCCGCGCGATTTCCGAGAGCTTTCGCTCCATCCTTGAATCCACCCAGCGCGCCTCGTCGCCGCTTTCCACGTCTTTCGTCAACGGCTCGATGTGGACGTTGACCTCATCGACTTCCCGAAGGTCTTTCTTGATTTCCGCCTCCAGGCGCGTGGCTTGTTCGTGCGCCGCCTCTAGGATGAGGTGCGGGTCGACTTCGAGATCCAGGTTGACGTTCACCCGGCTGTTGACGACGTAAGCCGTCACGTCATGGACCAGGAAGTTGCCGCGGTGGGCGATGGAGCGGATCTTTTCCACCAGGTCGCTCGAGGCGGGTTCGCGCGGCGCCGCATGAATCACCACGTCGGCGCCGGGGAACTGTTCGTGGATCTGCGATTCCACGACGTCCACCACCGACTGCGCGTGCTCGAAAGGAATGTTGCTCTCCAGGGTCAGCCGCAGGTCAACGAACAGCCGGCTGCCGCTCTGCCGCACGCGAATGCGGTCGTGATTCAGCACTCCGGGCACGCGGGACACTGTCTCGGCGATGCGCGCCGAAGTGCCGCTTGGCGCGGCGTCCACCAGCGCGTCGACGGTTCTCTTTCCCAACCGCACCGAAATCCAGACCACGATCCCCGCAACGATCAGAGCGGCGATCGGGTCGGCGCGCTCCATCCACCCGATTTTCAGTTGCTCGCCGACCAGAACCAGGATCAGGCCGAGAATCACCACACTCGAACTGTAGACGTCGGTCGAGAAGTGCAGCGCGTCGGCTTCCAGCGCCTGGCTGTTGTATTTCTTGGCCACGCGGAAAAGCGCGCGCGAGCGGAACGTGTCGATGGTGATGGAAATCAGCATCACCCCGAAGGCCCACGGCGACGGGTCCACGTGCACCTGGCGGAAGAAAAGCCGGCGAACGGCTTCGAAGATGATCCACACGCAGGTGATCAGCAGCAGCGCGGTTTCGATGAAGGCGGAGAGGTGTTCGATTTTGCCGTGGCCGAAAGGATGGCTGCTGTCGGCGGGCCTGTCCGAGACTCGTACCGAGAGCCAGGTCACCACCGCCGCCACCAGGTCGAGCGCCGAGTGCGCAGCCTCCGACATGATCCCCAGGCTGCCCGTCGTGACCCCCACGAAAACCTTCAGGCCGGTCAGCAGGCAGGCCGCCAATACCGACGTGAGCGCGACCGACTGCTTCTCTTGCGTCGGGATGTTGGCAGACGCCGTGGATTGAAGCGTGGGCATCATCGTCGGATGATTATAGCTCCCCGAGCGTCACGAACCATGCTGCGGATTTCCACCTCGGGGAATCGCTTGCCCTAGCGCGCCGGGTTCCCCGATCCAATCAGGAAGGCCGCGACGACCAGTACGGCGCTACCCACCAACATGCGACGGAAGGCGGCCCGCGGGACTTCTTTCCACTCGCCCAGAATCACGCCCCAGGCATTCGAGGTGAGTATGATCAGAGCCACGAAGATCGGCCAGCCGATGCTGATTCCCAATCGTCCCAGCCCGAAAGCGCTGCGGCCATAAACGAAAACGCTCGAAATCCAGAGGGAACTCATCACGACCACTTGCAGGACATCGCGACCTGCGCCGGGAGCTCGGAACGCGCCCGCCTGCTTCCCTTTGAGAATCCGAACCAGGCAAGTCCCGGCCTGGATCAATGCAGCCGCGGAAAGAAACACCGCCCACGCCAGGTAAGTCCGGGTCGGGAATTCGCCACTCGCTGGGCTCGCACCCAAAGCAGCGAGCAGGGAAGTTCCGTATTGAATCCCGAAGTTCAACGTCGGCGCCAGGATGCCTCCGATGATGGCGATGATGATGCCTTTGCGAAAACCTCCGCCGCTCGCTCCGGGGGTTGCGGTCTTCGAACCTCCCGCTTGCGCGCAGAGAATTACGCCGGCAACCATCACGGCCAAGCCCACCAGGAAGAGCCAATTCTCACGCGTCCGCAGTGACAAAGCACCGGCCCAAATCAGGGGAAGCAGCGCTCCCAGCACGATCGAGAGGCCGAGCTGGATGGCGAAGCCCAAGGCGATCCCGAGCAAATCCACCGCGACGCCGTACAAAAGCGACCCGATGCCGAACAGCACGCCCCAACCCATCAGCCCCAGCCAGCCGTTGGTTGGGACCGACCCAAGGATGTAGCTCCACTCCGGGACGACCGCAATCGCAAATCCCCACGGCAGCAAACCCATCGCCAGCAGCGAATGGACCATCCAGATGTGGTCGAACTTCCAGGTGCGAGTGGTCTTCAGCGGCACAGCGAAACTGCCGTTGAGCACCCCCGCCAGCACGATCCCAGCCCAGTTCAGCATGTGCAGCCCTACGTCTCGCTCGCCAGTTCTTCAAGAGCTCTTTCGAGTTCGCTCTGCGCGTGGCTCTTACCCTGGCGGCGGGTGACATCGATTCCCTGGCTCAAGACCTTCTGCGCCTCTTCCCGCCGCCCTTGCTTCCAGAGGAACATGCCTGCCTGGTAGTACGTCGCCGAGTACTCGGGATGGTGCGTCAGGAGATACTCGAAGTGTTCCCACGCGGGCTCGGCCTGTCCGGCGTTGGAAAACTCCATCGCCAGCGCGTAGCGCGCGAAAGTATCATCCGGATTCTTTTTCAGAGCCTCTTGCAGAAATTCGAGGCGAGTCTGCTCCATAAGGATCTTTGCGGGGATCGGCGGACCATGGCTCCGGCCTTACGTTGCGCGTTGGAGCCTCCAGGTGCGCGCATGGCACGGGCCCATAATGATTCGTGTTGCAATGGGCCAGTGAGTGAAATAGTATAGGTGGCCGGACTAGGAAACGCAAAAACTTCTCGCCGTAGGCAAGCCGAGCGGCCCGTGGACGGCTCGAAGCCTCGGTCGTCTGCGCGCTGGACCGCAAGAGCATGCGACAACGCAACGGCAAAACCGTGGCGCACTCCACGGTGGAAATGGTGGAAGTGGTCTTGCCCAACGATGCCAACCC
>CAZTHM010000134.1:0-260 GCA_964613505.1 uncultured Acidobacteriota bacterium
CACCATCACGTCCGCGCCCGCCGCCGCCCGGAAGGTCGTGCTGCCCTTGTGAAACTCGACCACTCCAACCTTTCCCGGCGCCGAACCCTTGGGCAACAAAATCGCGTTGCCCGCGTCCGCACCGAGGGTGTTCTCTCCTTCCTTCAGCCAGAACCGCCCGACGAGCGTCAGCCAACCGTCCTCGGCTTTCAGCCGCTCTTCATGGCCGCGCTGCCACTGTTCGATCTCCGCCTGGTAAGACGGCGCGCTGATTTGCAGCA
>CAZTHM010000134.1:270-8930 GCA_964613505.1 uncultured Acidobacteriota bacterium
AAATCGAGAGAATGGAGAGAAGCAGACCCGACGGCAGCATGGACTTGTTTCCCTTTCAGAATCGTTCGACGCAGCAGCCCCAGCCGCTCTTAGATCGAGATGGTCTTCAGATTCGGGCTCACTCGCAGCGCAGGCTCGGTGCCCTGCTGAACTGTTTCGACAGTCGTGTCCCGAGCGATTTCCTTAAGCAGCAGGCCGTCTGGCGTGACCTCGATGACGGCCAACTCCGTGATGATGGCATGCACCACGCCCTCGCCCGTCAGCGGCAGCGTGCAGCGCTTCAGGATTTTCGGTTTGCCTTCGCGCGTGGTGTGCTCCATCGCCACGATGACGCGCTGGGCGGCGGCTACCAGGTCCATCGCGCCGCCCATGCCCTTCACCATTTTTCCCGGAATCATCCAATTGGCGAGGTTGCCCTGTTCATCGACCTCCATCGCGCCCAGCACCGTCAGGTCAATGTGCCCGCCGCGAATCATGGCGAACGACTCGGCGCTGGAGAAATACGCGCAGCCGGGAATCTCAGAAATCGTTTCCTTCCCGGCGTTGACCAGATCGGGATCTTCTTCGCCCTCGAACGGATACGGGCCTACGCCCAGCATCCCGTTCTCCGATTGCAGGACCACTTCCATGCCAGCGGGAATGTAGTTGGCCACGAGCGTCGGCATGCCAATGCCCAGGTTGACGTAGAAGCCGTCCTTCAATTCTTGCGCCACGCGACGAATGATACGTTCTCGCTTGTCCATTACGCTCGCTTCCTGACGGTCCGGCGCTCGATGCGCTTCGCGAAGTGCGGACCCTGGATGATACGGTCCACGTAAATGCCGGGAGTGACGATCGCCTCCGGGTCGAGCGCGCCAAGCTCGACGATCTCCTCCACTTCCGCTATCGTGACGCGCGCGGCGGTGGCCATCATGGGATTGAAATTTCGCGCCGTCTTTCGGTAAATCAAATTCCCCCAGCGGTCGCCTTTCCATGCTTTGACCAATGCGAAATCGGCCTTGAGGGCGTGCTCAAGCAAATACGGCCGGCCGTCGAACTCTCGTACCTCTTTGCCGTTCGCGACCACCGTGCCCACCCCGGTCGGCGTGTAGAACGCCGGAATCCCCGCGCCGCCGGCGCGCATGCGCTCGGAAAAAGTTCCCTGCGGAATCAGTTCGGCTTCAAGCTCGCCCTTCAACACCAGTTCTTCGTAAAGCTTGTTGTCGCCGATGTAGGTGCCGATGATTTTCTTGATCTGCCGATTCTCCAGCCAGCGGCCCGTGCCGAAACCATCGACGCCAGCGTTGTTGCTGATGACGGTGAGATGACGCGTGCCGCGGACGCGCACCGCCTCGATGAGGTTTTCCGGAATGCCGCACAGCCCGAAACCGCCCACCATGACGGTGGCGCCATCCGAGAGATCGAAAATCGCTGCGTCTGCGCTGGGAAAGACCTTATTCATGCTGGCCTTGGTCCTGAGATTCTGTCAGTCTTGCGGAGGTGAGCAGGATTCAAAGTACACCATAAACAACGTTGTTTCAATAGCTTAGTCCGACCAGCCGTTTGAGTCCTTTTAGTTTCAATAACTTAATGGCAATATGACATTTTGTCCGAATGGCCTCATTTGTTTTCAATAACATAATGGGTTTGGTCTTGCAAAAGCATGAGTTGCGCGTGCGTTCGCCAGCATTCGGTGGTGTGACCTCGTAGGGTACGAAAGGGGCCCCTTCCGGCACAAGCTTGCGCAGGTGGCCAACCCTGCTGCCTTTCCCGGGGCGCTCCGGCAATCCTCGGAGGATTCCCGCCCCTTCGGGTTTGCGCGACCGACGGCGCCGGGCAAGCGCCAACCGGTCGCGAAAAGCAAGGATTCTAGACTAGCACGCTAAACAATGACTGTCAAGCTGACAGAATGTCCGCTGGTCATAACAAACTGCAAAGAGGGGGAGTCCTTCGTACTTTGTCCTTCGTCTTTCTCCGGCGATTGTCGCTGCAATCGTAACCGCGAAACGTCACTACGCCTTCGGCTTCAGCGCCTTCGTCTCCGCCGCGAAGCGGTCCGCGAGTTTCGGCCGGTCGGCGTCCTCCCAGTGCTGGGCGCCGATGGTTTGGCCGATTCGCGCGTTGCGGTCCGAGACCGACGGATGGGTGCGCGTCCAGAAGGATTGCCCGCCCTGCTCGGTGGCCTGGTCGAGCTTGGTGAGAAATCGCGTCAAGCCGTCGGCGGGGTAGCCGGCGGCGTGCGCATACTTGATGCCGCGCTGGTCGGCGTCGAACTCATCGCCCGGCGCGAGGCCCTGGTCAAGCAACTTGACTAGGATGCCCTTCGACATCTTCTGCACGTAGGCGCTACCGGGCGTATAAGCCTTCGCTTCGTCCATGCCGGCGCGCATAGCCTTGTCGCGCTCGACAATCTTGAGGACGTGCTTGCCGGCGATATGGCCGACTTCGTGCGCGAGCACACCCGCTAATTCCGATTCGTCCTCGCAAATCGCCAGCGCGCCGCGCGTGATGAAGATGTAGCCGCCGGGCGCGGAGAAAGCGTTGATGTCGTCCGAATCGAGCAAGGCGAAGTGATAAGTGATGTCCTGCCGTTCGGACTGCGCGGCGACCGTGGCGCCGACCAGGTTCACATAGCGGGTGAGAGCGTCGTCCTTATAGAGGTGGAAAAACGCAACGGCTTTGGCCGCAACTTCCCGGCCCACGTCGCGCTCTTCCTGGACCGTCATAGGCGCCATGGCCTTCTGGACCTTCTGAGCCTTATCGGCTGCCTTCTTGAGAAAGTCGCCAAACTGCGCCCGGGCGTCTCGAGCCGGGACAAGCAGCGCGAGGACGGCCAGTATCTCCACACCCCACATGCAGGCACGTAATGCAATTCGTCGTTTCATGCTCTCCTCCTCACTGCTTGGACTTCAGCTTCCCGTCGTCCTGGAACTTCTTCACTTCCGGCGCGGGCACGGAATAGCTCTCCATCGCCGAGACCGCCTGGCGGTCGGTGGCGGTGGGTTGAGCGTCGCCGATCTGCGCGCCCTCGCCGACTGTCTTGCTGCCCGCGGTGCGGGTGGCTTCCTGTTGCTCCGAGCCCGACCCGGAGACGGCCTTCAGGCCGCTGAAGAAGCCTCCGCCTTTTTTCTTCTTCTCTTTCTCTTTCTTTTGCTGGTCTGACTTTTCCTGGTCCTGCGTGGATTGCGCCTGCGCGGGCTGTTCCTGGGCGCGGGAGCGCGGCGCAGCCACACTCCACAGCAGGACGCAGGAAATTACCAGTGCGAAACATTTCGAAGCGGATTTCATGATGCTGCCTCTCTCGCTTGAATGGAATCTTTCATTCCCAAGAGTTCGTATACAACGATCTTGCGTTCCTTCCCCTTCACGGAAATCTCTCCCAGCGGCCGGACCTCGGCCAGGTCGCGAATCTGCTGGTAAGTCGCGTCGCTGATAACGATATAGGCGCCCAACTCCTTGGTGGCGCTCTCCAGGCGCGAGCCGAGATTCACGCTGTCGCCGATGACGGTGAAATCCATGCGCTGTTCGGACCCGATGTTTCCAAAAAGCATTTCGCCCGTGTTGATGCCCACGCCGATCTTGAGTGTTGGTCGTCCCTCACTTTGCCACTTTTGGTTGAGTTTTTCCAGCCCCTCGATCATTTCGAGCGCCGCCCGCGCTGCCAACTCGGCGTGATTGGGCTGCGCGAGCGGAGCGCCCCAGTACGCCATCACGCAATCGCCCACAAATTTGTCGAGCGTTCCGTGATTTTTGAAGATGACCGAGACCATTATGTTGAGGTGCTCGTTGAGCGTCTTGATGACGATTTCCGGCGGCAGCTTTTCGGAAATGCTCGTGAACCCGCGGATGTCGCTGAAGAGCACCGTCAAGGTGCGCTTCTCGGCGCGCAGGCTCTCCCAACTGAAATCCTGCAGGATGGTCTCAACGAGCTGCGGCGAGATGTACTTGGTGAGCGTGCGGCGGTAGCGGCGCTTCTCGCGGCCCTCGGTCGCATAGCGGGTGAGCGTCGAGCCGGTAAACGCGATGACGCCGGCGGCAAGCGGAGCCACCATCGGCGCCCAAAGACTTTCCCATCGGAAAAGGCCGCAGACCGAGGCGAAGTAGAGCCCGCCCAGAATAAGAGCCAGGATGGTGTTGGCCAGCGCCGAGCCCACCAGGTAAACCACTCCCGCCATGGCCAGCGCCAAGCCGATCGTGGCCACCGCGGTCCAGCGCGCATCGGCGGCGCTCAGGAAGTCGCCCCGCAGCAGGTTGTCGATCAGTGTGGCGTGGACTTCCACACCCGGATAAGTTCCCGAGAACGGATTGGAGAGCAGGTCGGAGGCGCTCGCCGCCGTCGCGCCGATCAGCACGATTTTGTCTTTGAAGGTCTCCGGCGCAATTTCCGGCTTCTGGCCGTTCTCATAAGCAAGAGCGGAGTTGAAAACCTGCCAGACGGAATAGTGTTTGTAAGTTTTGTAGGCGGGGCCGTACCAGCGAATGAGCAAGCGGCCTTGATTGTCCAGCGGCGCGTCGTGGCCCGCAAATCTCAGGCGGGGCCCGGGCGTGAAGCTGACATCCGGCTTCTCTCCGCGCGCGCGCGCCGCGACGGCCAGGGAGAACGAGGGATAGTGGCGATCGCCGTAAAGGAACAACGGCGTCGCCGTGCGCACCGGACCGTCGGGGTCGCTCTGGACGGTGATGCAACCCGCATGCGGCGCCGCCTTCAGGAATTCATCCTGCGAGAGGTCAATCCCCGAATAGGGTTTCAATGCCAGCGGAACCTGGGCGCCGGGGAGAATCGCGAAGGGTTCGAGCCTTTGCCGGAGTTTGACGCGCGCGGATTCATCCTTTTCGCGAAACGTGCCCATGTTGAGCGCGAAGGCCAGCACCGCGCTGGGCCGCTCGGCGAGCGCTTCGGCGAGCTGCGCGTCGTCACCTTCGTGGGAGTCGGCGCCCTGGAAAATCAGGTCTAGCGCGATGACCTTCGCGCCCCACGCGTTCAGGTAGTGGACCAGCCCGGCATAAAGCTTGCGGCGCCAGGGCCAGCGGCCGAAATTGTCGAGCATGTCCTGAGAGCTGAAGCTGGAGTCGTCGAGCGCCACGATAACGATGTCGCGGCTGGCGAGACCTTCGGGCGTGAGGGCCCGAATCCGCCAGTCGAGCGACTTGCGCTCCACTGTCTCGAACCCACCCAGCCGCACCGCCCCCAGCACGAGAAGAGCACTACCGAGGCCCAGCCCGAGAGCTTGCCCGACTTTGGATTTTGCCCACTGGCGGAGGATGATCATGCTGTAGCGCCGCTCGGCGCCTGCCCCGGCTCGCCGGGGAGTGCCGGAGCGGAAGAACGGCGGTCATAGACCGCCGCTACAATCCCTTACCTGAGAAGTCCGCAAATTCGTCATGGGCCGGCGCTACTTCGCGTCCTTCAATCGCTCGCGCAGCTTCAGCGCCTGCTTGAAATCGCGCTCCAGCTCGCGGTCGCTCAGGTGGAGCCTCATCGTCTCCAGCTTGTCAATCAGCGATTCGAGCGCCGACTGGATATTTTCGATATTCGTCAGGCAAATGTCACGCCAGAGATTGTAGGGGCTCTCCGCCAGCCGCGTCACGTCGCGAAAGCCGGAGCCGGCGAGCTCGACCGGGAGAAAATCCTCGACGCTCTGTTCGGCAATCATGCTGGAGAGCCCTGTCGAAACGAGTTGCGGCAGGTGGGAGAGAAACGCCACGGCGCGGTCGTGCGTCGAGGCTTCGGTGACGAAGGGACGCGCGCCCACTGCTTCGAGAAGCGCGGAGAAAGCTTTCACTCGCGGATCGTTGAGGTGATCCGGCAGGAGCGGCGTCAGGACGTAGCGCGCGCCTTCCAGCAGCTTGGCGTCGGCGTTCTCGAGGCCGGAACGCTCCTTGCCCGCCAACGGATGCCCGCCGAGGAACAACGGCTCATCGCCGAAATGCTCACGGGCGCGCTGGCAAATGAGCCGCTTCGTGCTGCCGACATCGGTAATCAGGGTGCGCGGCGAGACCGCGCCTTTAAGCTGAGAGAGCAGGTCGAGGACGGCGCCGACAGGGGTTGCCAATATCACCAGGTCCGCATCGCGCGCGGCGGCAAGTGCGTCGGATGTCCCTTCGTCAACCACGCCCGCAGCGAGAGCGCGTTCCAGCACCTCCGGCCGGTCGCAGCCGACCCGGCGCGCCGCGACGCCGCGCGCTTTGAGCGCCAGCCCCCACGACCCGCCGATCAGGCCGAGGCCGACAATCGTGATTCGCTTGAATGGCGTGTCCATGGAAATAAGAACTCAGGAGTCAGAATTCAGGAGCCAAAACACAAACAGCTACGGATTTGTTTTTGACCTTCGACTTTTGACTTTCAACTTTGAACTTTCCTTAGATCGTCCGCCCCACCGCCGGCGCGATCATTCTCAGTTCCTTCATCAACTGCTCGAACTGGTCGGGGTAGAGCGACTGGGCGCCGTCGCTCAGCGCCTTTTCGGGCTCGTGATGAACTTCGATCAGCAATCCGTCGGCTCCCGCCGCGACGGCGGCGCGCGCCATGGGCGGCACCTTGTCCCGCCGGCCGGTACCGTGCGAAGGGTCGGCGAGGATGGGCAGATGCGAAAGCTTCTTGACCACCGGAATGGCCGAAACGTCGAGCGTGTTGCGCGTATAGCTCTCGAAGGTGCGGATGCCGCGCTCGCAAAGCATCACGTCGTAATTGCCGCCCGACATGATGTATTCCGCCGAAAGCAGCAGTTCCTCGATCGTGGCTGCGATGCCGCGCTTCAGGAGGATGGGCTTCGTGATCTTTCCGAGTTCTTTCAGCAGGTAATAGTTCTGCATGTTTCGCGCCCCCACCTGAAGCACGTCCACGTATTCAAGCATCATGGAGATCTGCGTCTGGTCCATCACCTCGGAGACGACGAGCAGGCCGTACTTGTCCGCGGCGCGGCGCATCAGCTCGAGTCCCTTCTGGCCGAGACCCTGGAAACTGTAAGGTGAAGTACGAGGCTTGAAGGCGCCGCCCCGCAGCACCTTCGCTCCCAGGCTGGCGACCTTGGCGGCGATGGTGTCGATCTGCTCGGCGCTTTCGATGCTGCACGGGCCGGCCATCACCACCACTTCCTCGCCGCCCACGGCCACGCCCTTGCCGAGCTTGACGACGGAGCCCTCCGGCCGGAAATGCCGGCTGGCCAATTTGTACGGGGCTGAAATGCGGAGGACCTCCGCGACCCCCTCCAGCAACTCGATGTCACGGGTGTCGAAATCCACCTTGGCGCCCACCGCGCCGAGCACGGTGTGCCGCGCGCCGGTCGAGCGGTGGATGTCGAACCCCATGTCCATCAACTTGTTGATGACGTATTGAATCTGATCTTCGGTGGCGCCTTCTTGCATGACCACAACCATATTCGATTACTCCTTCCCCTTGACCGCGCCGCCTTCCATGGAATGGCGCTCGAGGGCGCGGGCCTCGTCGATAATGCGCTCGAAGAGCCGCCGCATGGCCGCGTCATCGAGCGGGCCGTGGTTGGATTTCACCACGTTGCGCAGAATTTCCGCCTCGCGCTGCGGCTGCCACGCGGGCAGGGTCAGTTGCTTCTTGATGTGGCCGATTTCCACCGCGCAATGCGAGCGCTCGTTGAGGAGCTTCACCAGTTCCTGGTCAATCTCGTCAATGCGCTTGCGCCATCCGTCAAGATCGTTCATTGACTTCCTTCCTTGAGCCAGCGGACGAATTGCTCGATCGCCGCTGCTCCTCCGGAATGATAGCGTTCTTCAATGGCATGTACCACGGCGCTGCCCACCACCGCGGCGTCAGCGAGCTCCTGCACCTGGCGAACCTGCGCGGGCTGCGAGATGCCGAAGCCCACGGCAAGCGGCAGCGACGTCACGCGGCGCGCGCGCTCGACCAGCGCTCCGGCGCTTGCCGACAACTCCGTCCGTTCGCCGGTCGTCCCCGTGCGGGAAATCAAATAGAGAAAACCCGTCGAAACACCGGCTACGAGTTTCAGCCGTTCGTCCGGCGAAGTAGGCGAAGCGAGAAAGATCGTGTCGAGATTGTGCGCGCGCATCACACTAACGTAAGCTTCCGCCTCCTCGGGCGTCAAATCAACAACCAACGCGCCGTCCGCGCCCGCGCGGCTCGTGTCCTCGGCGAAACGCTGAAGGCCGTAACGCAAGATGGGATTGAAGTAACTGAACAGAATAATCGGCGTGCGCACCGATTCGCGCCAGCGCGGCAGGCATTCGAGAATCTTGCGCAGGGTCGTGCCGGCCTTGAGAGCGCGCTCGGAAGCGCGCTGGATGACCGGCCCGTCGGCGAGCGGGTCCGAGAACGGCACGCCCAACTCGATGACGTCCGCGCCGCCGCGCTCGACGGCGGCCAGCAGTTCGCCCGTCGCCTCCAGCGACGGATCACCAGCGGTCAGATACACGACCAGCCCCTTGGCGTTCCGCTCGCGCAGCTCGCGAAACCGGGCTTCGATGCGGGATGTAGGGACTGCCGTCATATCTCAGAGTGACGAGTGACCAGTGGCAAGTGACAAGCAAGACGTGTTCGGCTCGTCACTCGTCACTTGTCACTCGTCACTTCTCTCAAAGTATTCCAGCCGCCTGGAAAATACCTAAATCCTTGTCGCCGCGCCCCGAAAGATTGACCAGGATGATCTGCTCGCGCTTCATCTGGGGCGCGCGCTTCATAACTTCCGCCA
>CAZTHM010000135.1:0-7612 GCA_964613505.1 uncultured Acidobacteriota bacterium
CGGAAATTGAGGCCGAGAGGGCAGCCGATGCGGCGCTGGCAGGCCGCCCGGCCGGTCCGGTTGCAAAGGCCGGTCCAATTATTCAGCGCCGCGCCGCGCCTTATATCAAAAAGATTACAGTGAACCTCGCCCCAGAGCAGTCTGCCGATTTAGAGTGGGAGGGCACGCCGCCTGCAGATGCAGCCGGCAAAGATCATTTCATCGTTTCTACCGGCAAGGGTTACAGCAATCCTGGCGATCCGCCCGGCACCTGCACACGAACCCGCTGGAGATTCGCGTCATCTCGGCGCCTGATGAGAGCCAAGAAGATCAGGGGAGTTGGTGAAATCATGGTTCGATTGAACTCAAAGCCGCGCCAGTATGGTCAGCTCGACCATCGGGCGTCGTCGCTCGGCCTCCGGTCAGCCACCGCATCGATTCTCGCGGCGTTCCTGCTCATCACGTTGTTCGTCCCGCTTGTGCAAGCCAAAGAGCAGAAGCCCTCGCGAACGGTGGCGGGTGTCGTGACCGATGAAAACGAGAATCCCATCACTGGAGCCGTCGTGGTATTGACGGAGCTTCAAACGGGAAAAAAGAGCGCAACTTACACCGGTGCGGACGGCGCCTATCAGTACGCCGGCCTGGAAGTCACCCGGGATTATGAAGTTCAGGCCAACTATAAAGGTATATCCTCGCAGCTCCGCAAAGTGAGCATCGTCGACCCTCGCGCGCGTGTCACCATAAACCTCCGGATTCCTCCACCGAAAGAAGAAGAGTAACCACACCCCCGACCGCTTACCCCGCGCTGAGCCCCGCCCCGCAGCAGGATTGAATGAGGATGGTCATTCTCGCAGAACGGTGGCAGGATGCAGGAAGGAAACCAGTCATTCAAGCCTAGGGGCGGGTCCAACACGCGCCCAAGGGTTACGCTGGTGTGAATTTCACCTTCACGTCCAGCCGCCCAACCCGAAAACTGACTTCGGAATGTTGGCGGGGGTCGAAATCCCATGTGGGGTCGGTAAGCTTTTTCCAAGTGGGCGGATCCACATCGCCTGGGCTCATGTAAACCGCGCCGGCTTTAATTTTTCGCTGGGCTTCGGCGTTTGACTCGACAAGCTTAAGGAGTACTAGCAGACGGAAAAGCTTCACCGGTCCGACGAGAGTTTGAAGCTGGGTCGGAACATCCGACCGATGGGCTTTCTTCGAAACTCGTTTCTCCCAATCGCGCTGCGCTTGGTCAGCCAAGAGGTCGCCATGAAAGCCGCTTACAATCGTGTAGGCAAGGTGCTTCTTAGTATCGAGCCGGTCCCCCCTCTTCATATTCTCAATCCCGGATTCGGTTGCATCTGTCAGCAGCAGGTAGTATCGCCACATCAGATCGTCGGAAATCGACATTATCTTCGCGAACATATCGTAAGGCGGCTCGTTGATGCCCACGTAGTTCCCGAGCGACTTCGACATCTTCTGCACGCCATCGAGCCCCTCGAGGATGGGCATGGTCATGATAACTTGCGGCTCCTGTCCGTACTCCTGCTGGAGGACACGTCCCACGAGCAAATTGAATTTCTGGTCGGTGCCGCCCAATTCGACATCCGCTTCGAGCGCCACGGAATCGTAACCCTGCGCGAGTGGGTAGAGCAGTTCGTGGACGGCGACGGGGCGCTGCTCTTTCATCCGCTTGGCGAAATCGTCGCGCTCGAGGATGCGCGCCACGGTGTATTTGGAGCAGAGCCTCACCCAGTCGAGGCTCGTGAGTTTACCCAGCCACCGGCTGTTGAAGTCCACGACGGTTTTTCCCGGGTCGAGGATTTTGAAAACCTGCTTTTTGTAAGTCTCGGCGTTGGCGGCGACCTCTTCCGGCGTCATGGGCTTGCGCGTCACGTTTTGGCCGGAGGGGTCGCCGATCAGGCCGGTGAAATCGCCGATCAGGAAAATCACCGTGTGGCCAAGGTCCTGAAAATGTTTCAGCTTGCGAATTAGGACGGTGTGGCCCAGGTGAATGTCGGGCGCCGTGGGGTCAAAGCCTGCCTTGACGCGCAATTTCTTTCCGGTTTTCTCGGCGCGTTCGAGTTTGGCGCGAAGTTCTCCCTCGCGAATCGTCTCCGCCGCGCCCTTGGTAAGGTAAGCGAGTTGTTCGTCAATCGTCATTGCGAGCCCATCGGCATCGTGTGGCGATTCAGAATTAGCCTGGTTCTATTGGGCCGTGACATGCCCGTACTACCCTCAGTTTACCATCATAGTCCAACCGCAGAATGAGCCGGCCAGCGCCGTCACTTCTTCACCAGCACGCGCCGGCCTTCGATGCGGATTTTGTCCTCGATGACGAGAATGACCGCTTCGGTATAGATCCGGTGTTCTTCCTTGAGGATGCGCGCCGCGAGCGTCTCTACCGTGTCGTCGTCGAGAATGGGAACGACGGCCTGGGAGACGACCGGCCCCGTGTCCACTCCTTCGTCGACGAAGTGCACCGTGCATCCGGTGAACTTCGCCCCGTAGTCGAGCGCCTGCTTCTGCGCCTCCACTCCCGGGAACGAGGGCAGAATCGCTGGATGGATATTCAGGATGCGGCCTTTGAACTCGCGGATGAAGTACGGTGTCAGCACGCGCATAAAGCCAGCCAGGCAGATCAGATCCACTTCGTGCTGGCGGAGGGCGGCCACGAGTTCACGCTCGAAAGCCTCACGTTCTTTGCCCTTGGATGGAATGCAGATAGCGTTGAGTCCCATTTGACGGGCGATGGCCAAGCCCGCGGCTTCTTCCTTGTTGCTGATGACCACGCCAATTTCAGCGGGGATTTTTCCCGCCTGCACGTTGCGCGCGAGGGCTTCGAAATTAGAACCACGGCCGGAAACCAAGATGCCAAGTTTCTTCATGCTTTATCTCTCGGATGAAGGCACAAAAGGTGGCGAATCCCCGGATTCGCTGCGAGGAACTGCGCCTAGTGCCGTTCCAACTATTTCGACCTAATCCTGCGAGGTCCGACCCCAGTTGCTTTGCGAAAGTGTCCTTGCCAGCTCCTCGGCACAAGAAGTTGGAACGGCACTAGGCTTCAACGTATCTTACGCCTGCCCGGCGGCGGACGATGCGGCCGATATTCCAGAATCCTTCTCCGCTCTTTTCGAGCGCGGCAGTGACTCGATTTAGATTTCGCCTGGACACGATGAGAGCCATCCCGATTCCCATGTTGAACGTCCGCAGCAAATCTTCCTGCGGGACGCGCCCGAGGCGTGCGATCAGCTCAAAGATCGGGAGCACGGGCCACGACCCCCATCGAATCTCCGCTTGGCAGCCTCGCGGCAGAATGCGCGGCGTATTATCCGTCAATCCGCCGCCGGTAATGTGCACGATCCCCTTCAACAGATTTCTCTCCAGCAGCGGCTGGAGGACATTCCAATAACACCGGTGGGGCGCGAGTAGCTCCTCGCCCAGGGATCGGCCGAGTTCTTTTACGAGCTTCGTAAGACTCATGTGGTTCTGTTCGAGCAGCACTTTGCGCGCGAGCGAGTAGCCATTGGTGTGGAGCCCCAGCGAGGGGAGGCCGAGAATAACGTCACCCGGCTGGATTCTGCTCCCATCAATAATTTTCTTGCGCCGGACCCAGCCGACAATGCAGCCGGCCAGGTCGTATTCGTGGGGAGGATAAAAACCCGGCATCTCGGCCGTCTCGCCGCCAATGAGGGCGCAGCCGGCCGCGCGGCAGGCGCGCGCCAAGCCGCTTATGATTTCCTCGATAACGCGCGGGTGCAGCTTCCCGGTGGCGAGGTAGTCCAGGAAAAAAAGCGGCGTCGCGCCGTGCACCGCGATATCGTTCACACAATGGTTGACGAGGTCGGCGCCTACCGTCGAATGACGGTTGAGCGCGAAGGCGATCTTGAGTTTGGTGCCCACGCCATCTACACTCGCCACCAGCACGGCGTCGCGGGGCAGGCCCTGGAGCGAGAAGAAGCCGCCGAAAGCGCCAACGTCCTTGAGCACGCGGGGGCTGAATGTCTGCCGGGCAAGCTGTTTGATTCGAGATTTAGCTCGGGTGGCGGCGTCGATATCGACGCCCGCATCGCGGTAGCGCATAGGATGATTATTCGCAATCCGGCGGGCCGGGGCAAGTTTTTTTCAATTGAGCCGGCAAGCTCCCCGGCGGGCGAGTGGGATCAGAAGATTTTGCCGGTTCTGGACCAGCGCGTTTTGCGGAGGAAGTTCCACACGATGGACGCGTTGAACTTCAACCGGGCAATGATATCTTCCGCGGTCCAATCTTTGCTGGGCGCGTCGTAGGACCAGTAAACAAATAATGGCTCACCCACCACGTTTTCTTCCGGCACAAAGCCCCAGAAGCGGCTGTCCAGAGAATTATCCCGATTGTCTCCCATCATGAAGAGGTATCCCGGCGGCACGCGCAATCCATCCTTCTCGATGAACTGCGACATCTCGCGCGCCCACCCCGGGTCAAGGCCCCACGCCGCCGGCAGGGTTTCAATCTGGCTGAGAGGGGGCGGGAAATTGTCCCGCAGGGGAAAGACACTGGTGAATTGGAACTGCACGTAGGGTTCGTCCAAGGCCTGCCCGTTGACGAAGACCCGTTTGTTTTCGACGCGGACCACATCACCGCCTACGCCGATGACCCGCTTCACAAACATTACGGAAGGATTGCGCGGATAACGGAACGCCACGATCTCCTGACGGTGGACTGTTTTCAACGCCGGCACGCGGAGAGATGTGTAGGGCAGTTGCGGCCCGTAGAGCAGCTTGTTCAGAAAAACGTGGTCGCCGATGAGGATGGTTTTTTCCATCGAGCCGGTGGGAATCACCGTGGCCTCAGCGATAAAGGTACGAATAAAAAACACCGCCACCAGGACAACCAGCAAAGAGCGCACGGTTTCCCAGGCGGTCTCGCGGCGGCGGGGAGGGGCCTCCGTGGCAGACACGGGGGCGGTCTCGGTCGCGGCAGATTCCGGCGCCGGGCTTGCGGTCTCGGGTTTGGTGTCGTCTGGTTCCATCTAATCTCGCTGGCGCAAGGCGATGAGCGGTTCCTGAACCGTCGTCGGGTAATTGGCGGTGTAGCACGCCAGGCAGTAGCGGCCCTGCGTATCACCCACCGCCTGCCGCATCCCCTCGAGTGAAAGATATCCCAGGGTATCGGCCCCGATGTATTGCCGGATCTCCTCCACGTTGTGCGTGGACGCGATCAATTCCTTTCTGGTCGGCGTATCAATGCCGTAATAGCAGGGCGAAATGGTCGGCGGACAACTGATCCGCATGTGAACCTCGGACGCCCCTGCCTCCCGTACGATGCGAACGATCTTGCGGCTGGTTGTCCCGCGAATGATGGAGTCGTCCACCAGCACGACGCGTTTTCCCTCCAGCAGGCTGCGCACCGGATTCAATTTCAGCTTGACGCCGAAGTCCCGAATGGCCTGGCTGGGTTCGATGAAGGTTCGGCCGACGTAATGATTGCGGATCAGGCCGAACTTCAGCGGGATGGCGGATTCTTCGGAGAATCCGGTTGCCGCGGCGACGCCCGAATCGGGCACCGGCACCACCATGTCGGCGGAAGCGGGGTGTTCGCGCGCCAGCAATCGGCCCAGCATCTCGCGGCTGGTCTGCACGGAACGGCCGAAGACCACGCTGTCGGGGCGGGAAAAGTAGACATGCTCGAAGATGCACTGTGCCAGCTGGGTGGGCGCCGACAGACGCAGCGACGTCACGCCGCGGTCATCCAGAATCACCATCTCCCCCGGCTCAATTTCCCGGATGTAAGTGGCGTTGATGAGGTCGAACGCGCAGGTCTCGGAGGCGATCACGTACGAGCCGTCCAGCCGCCCCAGGCATAAGGGACGGAATCCGCGCGGGTCGCGAATGGCATAGACGCTGTCCTTGACCAGCACCACCAGGGAATAGGCGCCGACGACTTTGTCCAGCGCGTCGGCCAGCGATTCCGCAATCCCGCTCTGCTTCGAGCGCGCGAAATAGTGCAGGATGACTTCACTGTCGCTGGTGGTCTGGAAGATGTCGCCTCGGCTTTCCAGTTCGCGGCGAATCGAGGAGGCATTCACCAGGTTGCCGTTGTGCGCCAGAGCCACCTGGCCCTTCTGGCAACTGACGATAATCGGCTGGGCGTTCTTCAGGTCCGTGTCGCCCGCCGTCGAGTAGCGCGTGTGGCCGATGGCGGAATGCCCAATCAGGCCATTAACGATCTGCGGTGTGAAGACCTCGGCCACATGGCCCATGCCGCGATGCGTGAGCATCTTGTGGCCGTCGCTCGAAGCAATGCCCGCGCTCTCCTGCCCGCGGTGCTGGAGCGCGTAGAGGCCCAGATAAGTCAGCTTGGCGGCCTCGGGGTGACCGTAGACGGCAAATACTCCGCAATGGTCGTGGAACTTGTCGTCAGGAAGGGGATAGCACGGGAAAAGCTGTGAAGCTGGCTGCAAAAGGTTTTCTCCGCGCCTCAAAGTGGGAGATGAAACGAATGGATTGTCGGTTACTCAGCCCGCTCGGTTCTTGGATTCGCTCTTGCGCTCTGGATCGTCGTTCGGGTTCTGTGCTGCCTGGCAGTTTGGACTCCCGCCCACTGCTCCGTGACCCACACACCGCATCGCTGCCGGGTGGCAATCTCTATTCTGCCTTGATCCGCGAAGCGAAGCAACAGGATTCTCGGCAAGGCACGTTTGGGGAGCGGGCGTCAGCCTCACGCTCCTCAACGAGGCCCGCCTCCAAATGGCGTCGTAGCCTGCGTTTTGTCTCTGCCCGGCCGAATCAAGTCCGGTGGGCCGGGACCGGTCGTTTCTTGGCCCACCAACCTGTCAGCGGGCCAAGGGATTTATACCTGGGCAGAAGGGCTTGACATGCGTTTAGCATGAACCCATACTGATTGCATGCCAACCATGGTTCAGATTCGGAACGTACCCTCCCACCTGCATCGGCAGCTCAAAGCGCGCGCGGCGCTGGAAGGCATGTCGCTTTCCGAGTACTTGCTGCGAGAGGTCCGCCGGTCGGTCGAGCGGCCGACCGTCGAAGAACTCAAGCAACGGTTGAGTGAGCGTGCCCCCGTTCGGCTGCGTATGCCGCCCGCCGCCGCCGTCCGTGCGGAGAGGCAGAGCCGTTGATCGTCGTGGACGCCTCCGCAGTGCTCGAAGTGCTGCTGCAAACGCCAGCCGCATCGCGCCTTAGCCGCCGGATGTTTGACTCCCGCGAAACGCTGCACGCGCCTCACCTCCTCGATGTAGAAGTCGCTCAGGTCTTGCGTCGCTACGCTCGAGTCGGCGCGATCTCACCGGAGCGGGGCGCCGAGGCCCTCACAGACCTGGCCGACCTCCCGATCAGCCGCTATCCCCATTCCTTCCTTCTCCCCCGCATCTGGGAATTGCGCCACAACCTGACGGCCTACGACGCGGCTTATCTGGCTCTCGCCGAGGCGCTGGACGCTCCGCTCCTGACGCGCGACCGGGCTCTGGCATCGGCGGGCGCTCGGGTACGAGTCGAGGTCGTGTAAGTGGTTGACAAGGTTGGTGGGGTTTCTGATTATGGGGTTCGGGGACGAATATGAAGAGGGTTAGTTGGTAGCCACGGCATGTTCTTTATGTCCGTCAGCCGACGGATTCGTACCCGGCGGGGATTCAAAAAGCCCACGGCACAAAAC
>CAZTHM010000135.1:7622-8923 GCA_964613505.1 uncultured Acidobacteriota bacterium
TGCCGTGGCTACCGGCATTGAAGCAGCCGTACGAGGCGCTGACTTGCACCACGCGCGAACCGGCGTATACTGATTTCATGGGAACGATCAACATTGCGAATCTGACCGCCGAGGAACGCTTGCGGCTCCTCGAGGAGCTCTGGGACAGTCTCTCCGCGACGCCGGAGTCGGTGCCGTTGACACATGCGCAGCGCCAAGAACTCGATAGACGGCTCGATGAGCTGGATCGAAACGGCCCCTCTGGCATCGCCTGGGAAGATGTTCTTCAGCGGATTCGCAGTCGCTCCCACTGATGACAATCCTCATCCGTCCTGCGGCGGCCGCCGAAATCGATGATGCATTTCTCTGGTACGAGCGCCAGCAAGCCGGTCTGGGAGAGGAGTTTCTGGCGGCCGTTCAGGCGGCGATGGAAAAAGTCGGGGCACACCCCAATGGCTTTCCAGTCGTGCATCGAGAAACTCGGCGCGCGCTGGTGCATCGATTTCCCTACGGGATCTTCTATCGTGACTATGGAGATTTAGTTGTCGTCGTTGCCTGCATGCACGGGAGGCGCGATCCCAGACGATGGAGATCTCTATCGTAATGCCTAACGGAAGGATGGGAGCAAGCGCGGTTGGTGTGATTTGCGCAGCGGCCCCTCCCCGTATGCACCGTTTCGTCGGAGCCCGACTGGGACCGAGCACATCCAGGTCAAGATAGAATACTGGTCGAATGAATTGCGGCCATGGCGAGATTGGATTTCGAAGACTTTCTCGATACGGAAGTTACCCGCGTATACCTTGCGGGCGACTTGAGTGAAGCTGCGCGCGTGGAGAAGACCCTCACAGTTCAAAGCCTCGACTACATGGTCGTCGTCGAACCCTACTCCAAATTGCTTCTCGGTTTCTTCCCCTCCGACTATGCAGGTGCTGGTTTCTATGTCCTCCCTGACCAGGCAGCTTTGGCTCGGGCCGTGTTGCTGTCTGCCGGCTTGAAGGCAGGTATCGAAGAGCAGAATGACGATTGAGACTTGAAGTGTAGCGGCGGCTTTACGCCGCCTGTGGCAAGCAAGGTAGCGCCGCGTTTCGCGTCTCAGAAACTCTGCGGTCCTCCTCATTCAACGAACCGTCCGTCAGCTGACGGATTCGAAAAAGCCGAACTCTGCGCTGCCACCTCAGATACGCCACCCGCAAATCAATCGGAGGCATGGAATTCCCGAGAAAAGTGTCTTATGCTCTTGTCGAGCGCACCCGCTCCCAGAGGTTCCGCATGAAGGCGACGAGATTCACTTTCTGGCAAGACGGCGAATACTATCTCGGGTT
>CAZTHM010000136.1:0-3954 GCA_964613505.1 uncultured Acidobacteriota bacterium
TGAGGCCTGCGTCGGCGACGGCGCTGATACTGGGTGGGCTCGTAATCCTCCCTTATGGATTGCCCGTGCTGCCGGTGGAGACGTTCATCAAGTATGGGGATTTCATCGGACTGCATCCGGGCGCCGGCGAGCGCGGGCCGTCCGGCAAACTGCCGCAAATGTACGCTGACATGTTCGGCTGGGAGAACCAGGTGGCGACGGTGGCCAAGGTCTATCACTCACTCTCGTCCGAAGAAAAGGCGCGGACCATCATTTATTGCGGCAACTACGGCGAGGCCGGCGCCATCGATTTCCTCGGCAAGAAGTACGGCTTGCCCAAAGCTGTAAGCGGCCACAACAACTATTGGCTCTGGGGCCCGGGAAACTGGGGCGCCGACATCGTCATCACCGTGGGCGAATCGCGCCAAGAGGTCGAGCAGAGCTTCAACCAGGTTGACTTGGCCGCGACGGTGGTCAGCGAGTACGCGCGCCCGTTCGAAACCGATTTGCCCATCTTCATCGGCCGCAAACCGAGAAAGGCGCTGCGCGAGGTCTGGCCGCGAACGAAGGACTTTATTTGAGTGCGGAATGCCTCATGCTCCTGCCAGTGCTCCTTCGCCCCGCAGGGCATCACTCACATACTCGGCACGAGGCGCCTAATCTCATGCATTGTGTGTTTCCACGTCCCTGTCTTATCATACCAAGTCGATGGGTGACGAGAGCCAGTTGATCGAAAGGATTAGGCGGTCAGTTGAGTTCAAGAAGTACAGGATCAGAATCCATGCAGTTCGCCATATGATCGAAGAAGGATTCGACGAAAGGGATTTGACGCAAGCGATGGCCGGACGATGCAAACTTCTGGAGGACTATCGGGACGAGTTCCGATGCCTCGTGCTGGGCCATTTCAATGTAAGTGGGGGACTCCGCTCGCCTTTGCATGTGGTGATTGACTATTCGAATCGGATGCTCATCGACATCGTTACAGCTTACATCCCGCAAAAGCCATGGTGGGAAACTCCGGAAAAGAGGCGAAAGCTGAAATGAAGGAATTACTGAATTCGAAATGCTCGGAATGCGGTGGGCGAGTGCGCCGGAAGACCGTCACGCAGAAGTTCGAAAAGGAAGGCGTAAAAGTCAGGCTGTCGGGCTTGGAGGTCTGGGTGTGCTCTGAATGCGGTGAGATCTACTTCGAGCCCGGGGGCGCGCAGCGGGTCGTGGATGCCGTGAATTCCCTCTTCTCCTTGGCCTTCGCGGAGAAGCAGCACAAGGGAACATTAAGCGCGCGATTTTCTTGAACGGAGAGTATCCCACCATTCTTTGAGCGCAACGCATCTCTCTTTTTGTTTGTAGTCACCAGCCCATATCCGCAATTCTCCTCGGCGAGTCGCTTGATCTGCAGCAGCTTGTGGCGTTCCGTTTATTAGCTGGCGAAGCGGCCGGCACGCCAGCCCCTCTGTCGCCCTGCATCTCGGACGACTTGAATCGCCAGCCTGCACACACGCGTTCAGTTGCTTGACCACATCCTCACCAGGCGACATAATGCGATTTCCGCTTTCCGCGACTACGCAGGGGGCAAATCGTGCGCGACATCCGCAAGGTAGCCGTGTTGGGCGCGGGAACCATGGGAGCGCGCATCGCCGCGCATCTGGCCAGCGCTTCGATCCCGTCCGTCTTGCTCGACATTGTTCCCAGAGACCTCACCGCTGACGAACAGCGCAAGGGCCTGACGCTGGCAGACCCCAAGGTGCGCAATCGCCTGGCGCAGGCCGGGCTCGATGCGGCACAGAAGTCGCGCCCGGCGGCGTTCTTCGTTCCCGAAGCCGCGCGCCTGATTGCCGTCGGCAATCTCGACGACCACCTCGGCTGGATCAAAGACTGCGATTGGATCATCGAGGCGGTCACGGAGAATCTCGAGATCAAACGCGTGCTGCTGCGGAAGGTGGAGCCCCTGCGTGCCCCCGGCACGGTCGTCAGTTCCAACACCTCGGGCATCGCGCTCGCTACAATCTCTGAAGGATTCAGCGAAGATTTCCGGAGTCACTGGCTGGGAACGCACTTCTTCAACCCGCCGCGGTACATGAAGCTGCTGGAGGTCATCCCCACGCGCGAGACGCTGCCGGAAGTTGTAGAAGCCGTCTCGCGCTTTGGCGATGTCATGCTGGGTAAAGGCATCGTCGTCGCCAAAGACACGCCAAATTTCATCGGCAACCGCATCGGCACCGTCGTGACGCTGACCGTGCTGCGCCTGATGCAGGAGGGCGGCTACACGATCGAGGAGATAGACGCGCTCACCGGCCCGGCGATGGGCTTGCCGAAGTCGGCGACCTTCCGCACGCTGGATATCGTTGGTTTGGACGTGCTGGCGCACGTCGTCAAGAATCTCGCTGAGGTGCTGCCGCAAGACGAGCGGCGCGATTTGTTCGCGATTCCGGACTTCGTCGCGCAGATGCTGACGCGAACAATTCTGGGAGACAAGACCGGCCAGGGCTTCTACAAGAAGCTCAAAGGCCAGGGCGACGATAGCGAAATTCTGACGCTGGATCTTTCCACGTTCGAATACCGCAAACGCGAGCGGCCGAAACTCGCGGCGCTCGACATGGCGCAGATTATCGACGACCCCCGCCAGCGAGTCGCGGCGCTTCTCCAGTCACGCGACCGCGTCGGTGAGTTTTATCGCAAACTTCTTTCCGCAACTTTCCATTACGCCGCCAGCCGCATTCCGGAAATCTCCGACGACATCGTCGCCGTTGATAACGTTATGAAGTGGGGTTTCAACTGGGAATGCGGCGTCTTCGAACTCTGGGATGCGGTGGGCGTGGAGACGGCCGTCGAGTGGTGGAAGGCCGAGAATCGCCCTGTTCCTACTCTCGTGGAAAAATTGATAGGCGCCGGTAAGAGGACTTTCTACATTCAATCCGACGGCACGACTTCGTTCTTCGATTTCGCCCGCAGCGATTATCGCGCGCTGGAGGATCGGCCCGGAATCCTGCTGCTGCCCTCGCTCAAAGCGCGCAAGAAAGAGATCAAGAGGAACGCCGGCGCCAGCCTCATCGATCTGGGCGACGGCGTGATCTGTCTCGAGTTCCACTCCAAGATGAACACGATTGGCGCGGACACGGTGCAGATGGTCCACGCCGGGCTCAAAGCGCTCAACGAAGGTTTCGACGCCATGGTGATTGGCAACCAGGGCGCGAATTTCTGCGTCGGAGCCAACCTCATGCTTTTGCTCGTGGGCGCGCAGGAACAAGAGTGGGAGGAGATTCACCAGGCCGTGCGCGCCTTCCAGAACGCCAATATGGCCCTCAAGTACGCGCCCAAGCCGGTCGTGATCGCGCCGTTTGGTTTGACGCTGGGCGGCGGCGTGGAGATCTCTCTCCATGCGACGCGTGTGCGCGCCGCGGCGGAAACTTACATGGGGCTCGTCGAGGTGGGCGTGGGGCTGATCCCCGGCGGCGGAGGAACCAAGGAGATGCTGGTCCGCGCCATGGACGCAGCGCCCCAGGATCAGGAGTCCGACCCCTTTGTATTATTAAAGGAGGCATTCCTGAATATTGGCATGGCCAAGGTTTCGACCAGCGCCGAAGAGGCGCGCAAGCTGCGCTACCTCGCGGCGCAGGATTCCATCAGCATGAACCGCGACCGGCTGATTGGCGACGCCAAGCAAGTCGCGCTCGATTTGGTCAGACTCGGCTATCGCCCCGCCAAGCTGCGCGATGACATCCTCGTGCTCGGGCAGGCGGCGTTCGTGAAGATGAAGTTAGGCCTGCACCTCATGCGGCGCGCCGAATACATCTCCGACTACGATGTTGTGGTGGGCACTCACTTGGCGAAGATTCTCTCGGGCGGCGGTGAGTTCACATCACCGCAACGCGTGTCAGAACAGTATTTGTTGGATTTGGAACGAGAGGCGTTCGTCAGCCTGTGCGGGGAAAAGAAGACGCAGGAACGCATTCAGCATATGCTGAAGAAGGGGAA
>CAZTHM010000136.1:4054-8916 GCA_964613505.1 uncultured Acidobacteriota bacterium
GGCAAAGCGCCGCGCGGCACGCTGCGCAACACGCGGCCCGACGACATGGCCGCGCTGGTGATTCAGGAAGCCCTGCGCCGCGTGCCAGGACTCGACGCGAAGGAAATCGAAGATGTGATTCTCGGCTGCGCGATGCCCGAGGCCGAGCAGGGAAACAACGTGGCGCGTGTCGCCTCGCTGCGCGCGGGGCTGCCCGTGAGTTGCGCAGCGATGACCATCAATCGATTTTGTTCTTCCGGCCTGCAGGCGATTGCGCTCGCTGCGGAGCGCATCATGGCGGGCTTTGCCGAGGTCATCATCGCCGGCGGCACGGAAACCATGAGCATGATTCCCATGGGTGGCTACCGCTTCTCGCCGAATCCCTACCTGATGGAACACTATCCCGACGCCTATCTCAATATGGGATTGACCGCGGAGAACTTGGCTCGCAAGTACGCAATCACGCGCGAGCAGCAAGACGAGTTCGCACTGCGCAGCCATCAGCGCGCACTGGCGGCAATTGCCGCGGGAAAGTTCAAGGAAGAGATCGTGCCCCTCGAGGTCGTGGAAGTGAGCCTGAACGGCAAGGACAAGCCGCAGACGCGCAAAATCCAATTCGATACTGACGAAGGCCCGCGCGGCGACACTTCGCTCGAAGCGCTGGCCAAGCTGAAGCCGGCGTTTCACGCGCGCGGGACGATCACTCCCGGCAACGCCTCGCAGATGAGCGACGCCGCCGCCGCCGCGGTGGTGATGTCGGGGGAAAAGGCGCGGGCGCTGGGCGCAAAACCGCTGGCGCGCTTTGTGAGTTACGCTGCCGCGGGCACGCTGCCGGAAGAAATGGGTGTCGGACCCGTCTATGCGATTCCGAAGGCGCTCAAGCTCGCGGGATTGAAATTGACGGACATTGATCTCGTCGAATTGAACGAAGCTTTTGCCGCGCAGGCGCTCAGCGTCATTAAGCTCGCGGAACTTGATTTGGAGAAAACCAACGTCAACGGCGGGGCTGTCGCGCTCGGCCATCCGCTGGGCTGCACTGGAGCAAAGCTAACGGCGACGCTGCTCGGCGAAATGCAGCGCCGCCAGGCGCGCTACGGCATGGTGACGATGTGCGTGGGCGGCGGCATGGGCGCGGCGGGGATTTTCGAGAATCTGTAGCGGCGGTCTATGACCGCCGATCGTGCGGCGCTCGAGGGGGACTCTATGGGAACGGCGGCTGCGACTCCAAAGAGTGTGATCAAAGGCGGAAGCTTCCTCATCGAGCATCGACAGCCCGAAGAAATCTTCACGCCCGAGGACCTGACGGACCAGCATCGGCTGATCGCTCAGACCGCGCAGGAGTTTGTCGAGCAGGAAATCGTTCCGCGGTTGAAGGAGATTGACGAAAAGAAGCCGGGACTGTTGCGGGAATTGCTCAAGAAAGCGGCGGACGTCGGGCTCTGCTCGATCGACGTTCCGCAAAAGTATGGCGGCCTCGAACTCGACAAAATTTCATCGATTGTCGTTGCCGAAAAGATGGCCCGCGACGGTGCGTGGGCCGCGGCCGTGGGCACGCAGGTGGGCATCGGCATTTTGCCGATTGTTTTCTTTGGTACCGAAGACCAGAAGAGCCGTTACGTTCCCAAGCTCGCCACCGCCGAGTGGTCGGGGGCGTATTGCCTGAGTGAAGCGACCTCCGCTTCCGACGCGCTCAACTGCAAAGCCCGAGCGACGCTCAGCCCCGACGGGAAACATTACGTGCTGAACGGTACGAAAATGTGGGTGACGAATGGCGGCATCGCGGATGTCTACGTCGTGTTCGCCAAAGTGGACGGCGAGAAGTTTACGGCCTTCATTGTCGAACGCGGTTTTCCCGGCGTCTCGCCCGGCGCCGAAGAGCACAAGATGGGCCTGCACGGCTCTTCGACCACGCCGCTCAATCTGGAAAACGTTCCGGTGCCGACGGAGAACGTGCTGGGCGAGATTGGCAAGGGGCACCTGATCGCCTTCAATATTCTCAACATCGGGCGGCTGAAGCTGGGGGCAGGGTGCGCGGGCGCCTGCAAGTATCTGCTGGCGGAAGCCATCAAGTGGGCGAAGGAGCGCGCGGCGTTCGGGCGGAAGATCGCCGACTTCGGCATGATCAAGGAAAAGCTCGGCGAAATGGTAGCTCGAACCTACGCCATCGAAAGCATGTCTTACCGCACGACAGGGATGGTCGACCAACTCCTCGAGGGTATCGACCAGGGCTCGCCCACGGCGTCCAAGCAGATTCTCGAAGCACTCCAGCAGTACGCCATCGAGTGTTCAATCCTCAAAGTAATGGGCACGGAGACTCTGCATTTCGTATCCGACGAGACGGTGCAGATCTTCGGCGGGTACGGCTACTCGAGCGATTATGAGATCGAAAAGGTTTACCGCGACCAGCGCGTGAACCGCATCTTTGAAGGCACCAACGAAATCAACCGCCTGCTGATTACCGACATGCTCATGAAGCGTTCGATGAAGGGTGAATTGGCGCTGATCCCCGCCGCGAAGAGGCTGCTGGATGAGGTTCTGGGTGGCACGACAGCCAACGAAATCGAAGACGAGCGTCCGCTGGCGGAGGAGACAAGCCTGGTCGAGGGCGCGAAGAAAGTCGTGCTCCTCGTGGCGGGGAGCGCCGTGCAGAAATACCTGCAGGCGCTGGCCGAGGAGCAGGAGGTAATCGGCGCTCTCAGCAACCTGGTGATGGAAGTTTACGCCGCCGAGAGCACACTGCTTCGGACAAAGAAGAAGATCGTGAAGGATGGCGCCGCAGCCTGTGCTGCCCATTGCGACGCGGCACGCGCCTACACTCACGCGGCGATCGAACGTATCGAGATGGACGCCCGGAGGGCGCTGGCGAGAATTGCCGAGGGTGACACGCTGCGCACGCAACTGGCCCTCTTGCGCCGCTTCCTGAAGCGCACGCCGCCCGACCTGATCGAGCTGCGGAGGCGCGTCGCCAATCGCGCCCTGGAGCTCAATCGCTACCCGTTTGCGTAGCGCAAGGTTCCCGCTGGTGGAGCCGGCATGTTCCGCCCTCCCGACTCATCGGGACAGGTTCCGGGCGGCGCTACAGGCCCCGCAGCGCCTTCGTGGCCCCGGCCAGGTCGGAGATCCCCAAAACCACATCGACCTTCTTCCCGCCTTTGCCGACGCTGGCGTAGCCATAATCCACGTTGACGTGGGCCTTCCCCAGGCGCTCGCCGATTTCGCCCAGCTGGCCTGCCTTGTCGGCGATGGTCAGGCGAATGACGTCCTCCTCGGTGACACGATACCCGAGGTCGAGAAGTATCTTCTTGGCCTTCGCGGGGCTGCTTACCTGCAGGCGAATCGGACTTTCGCCGCCCGTTCCGTAGGCCGTAAAGGCGGTAATGTTGATCTTTGCGGCGCCCAGGGCTTTGGCAATGCGGCCGATTTGCCCCGGCATGCTTTCCGTCCAGGCCGTAATCTGTTTTACCTTGGCCATGTTGAGTCCCTCCTTGAACACGGGTGTGAATCTGATCTGAGTTGTGTGGGCATGATATGCGGGCTGCAAGATGGAATCGTTTGAGACCGAGACTGACAGAGCGCCTTCATCGTCTGATGTCCCCCCTCCCGAGATTCGCTTTGGTAAGACGATCCCAGGCAACGGTCAGGATCCAAGTCCTATGATGCGCGTAAGATACTCCAAGGTTCCCGAGGAGTAAAGGCGGGTTATCCCCTGGCTCGATGGCGAGGCAGCCAGATCAACTTGGCCCCCTCTTTCTGAACTTGTGGTTGCCGACACTGTCAACGCATGACCGGCCTAGGCTTGACAACGCCTCAGAAGCGTGCAAAGTAGCCCTACTTGGCAAAGTCAAATGCGCCCTAAGTAACCGGAGGAGGAAGCATGGTCCGACGGGCTGAGGAAGTCCACGTCGTGGCGGTGGGCAGTACGAATTTCGATCTTGTCGTGAAAGCCGACCGGATTCCCAAAGAAGGCGAAAGCATGTTGGCCGGCAACCTCCAGTTCTTCCACGGCGGGAAGGGGGCCAACCAGGCGGTGGGGGCGGCGCGGCTGGGAGCGAAAACCAGCTTTATCGGTTCGGTCGGCAAGGACATGATCGGGGATTTCTTGATCCAAGGGCTGGAAGCGAATTCAATCGACACGACTTGGGTCAAGCGCGATCCGAATCGCACGACGGGCTGCGCGTTTATCATGCTTTTTCCCAACGGCAACAACACGATCGTCGTCGACCCCGCGGCCAATTTCTCCCTGACCCCCGCCGACATTGACCGGGCCGCGGAGGTCATCTCCAAGGCAGACGCCCTCTGCACCGTCCTCGAAATCCCACTGGAAGTCGTGGAGGCCGCACTGAAGGCCGCGCGCAAGGCGGGCAAGCTTACGGTGCTGGATGCCGGGCCGCCGCGCAAGTGTCCGGCGTCCATCCTGAGGCTGGCCGACGTGGTTTCCCCGAACGAGACCGAACTTGAAGCACTCACCGGACACGAAGTTTCGGGGCGCGTCTCCGCCCGAGAGGCGGCGGAGAGCCTTCTGGATCTGGGAGCCAAAACCGTAGTGCTAAAACTTGGCAGCGACGGTGCCATGCTCGTCACACGCAAGGGGTCGAAGCACTTCCCCGCGCATAAGGTGAAGGCCGTCGACCCGACGGCCGCGGGCGATGCCTTCACGGCAGCGCTGACCGTTCAGTTGGCGGCAGGCGACGATATCGAGGACGCGATCCGGTACGCCAACTTTGCCGGTGCGCTTGCCGTCACCAAACTGGGCGCGCAACCATCGCTCCCCACTAGGAAAGAGGTGGAGGCGTTTGCCGAAAAAGTGGAGGCTTCGGCGAAGACGGCTCTTCCCGCGAGAAAGTAGAGTTTTACAACCTCGAATATCGTCCCCCTCTTACTAG
>CAZTHM010000137.1:0-8908 GCA_964613505.1 uncultured Acidobacteriota bacterium
GGTTCCGCAGCACGTAGGGAGCATCGGCGCGAAGGAAGACTCCGGTCTTCTCGAGAGTGTCTTGGAGCGACGCGATCGCCTCTTCCTGGGCGGTCGTGCGGGAGGGGGACAAAGCGATCAATAAAGATGCAGAGGCCAGGATGGAAATCCAGGGACGAAGCTGGGGAGGCGGGCGCATTAAGGAATCTGTTTGCGAATCATCTCGGCCGGAACGCATTCACTCGTGCCGCTGCATAAGGCGACGACCTTCCCCTCGGGCGTGACCAACGGCGCACCCGACTCACCCGGATTTATCTGGCGATCGAGCGAGAGCAGTGCGCCTTGCGAAGTGGCTTTGACCCACGCCAGCTTGGGGTCGGCCTGCGATTGGCTGAGCCCAAAAGGGAAACTGACGAACGCTGTTTTGGTGGCCGCGCTGAGGGGCACGCCGGGCTCGGACAAGGCCAGAGGCTGCGCGTTCGCTCCCACCAGTTGCAGGACCGCTAAATCGTTCTCACCCGCGGCATGCACGCTGACCGTGGTCTTATCACCCGAGTCCGGATCCTGATATTCCTGCTTCTCCATGCGGTCGGACGCGGTTTTCACAATCTGCAGGGTCCGCATTTCTGTGGTGTAAGCCGTCTGAAAATTGAAGAGCCCGTCCGATGCCAGGATCGCCGCGCCGGCGGGCCAGGCCGCCAGACGCGCCCCCTTGGTGTCCACCTCGAGACGATTCCGCTTGATGAGCGCCGCCACCTGGGGATCGAACTTCCAAGGCTCGATCACCCGTTTGGCAGTCACTAGTTTCCCGTCCGGGCCGGCCAAGAAACCGGTGCCGGACTGGCTGAACTTTTCTGCCGCTCCGGACTTGGGGTCGCGGACCTGGTATTCGCAATACAGGAGGTAAACAGATTGCCGCACCTTCGACGCCAGGCTGCGGTCCTCGGTGAGCCGGGAGACGTGTTCCCTGGCCAGAGCCATGGCCGCAGAGGTCGAAGGGTCGGAGAGCGTGTCAAGGATTCTTCCGGCAGCCATCTTGAGCAGAGGATTCCCCGAAAACATCTCAAGGGGGACTTCCTCGTTCAAAGTTGCGGGAAGGACTAACCGCTTGGAGCGGAGCGCGATTTTTTCAAGCGTGTTGAGTTTCACTTCGATGAAGCTTTGGCCGGTAATGCGGAGCTTGTCCTGATTGACGACCTCTTTAATGGGCGCCAGGGATTCAAAATCAGAGAAGACAATGGAACATTTGAGGGGTGCGGGGAGAGCGACGACTTCCTTCTTCGAGACCTTGAATTCCTCCTCGAAGGTCTCGATGTGGACGGGGACTCCGTTCACTCGAATGTCCTGAAAGTAGATTTTCCGGATGGTGGCCGCCCGATCGACGGGTTTGACGCTCAGTGAGAGATTCAGGGTCAGGCGCTCGAAATTGATGTCTTGATAGGTAAGTCCGTTGTAGATGACCGGGTTCTCGACGGATGCGCCCGGGGTTGTTTCCTCAGGAATCTTATAGACCTTGGCGCCCCGCAACTGGTCAGGGAGTTGAGGGTCCTTCTGGGCTCCTGTGGTCCATTGTGCCGGCCCCACAAGAATCAGGACCACGACAGAATGCAGCAGCAAACGGCAGCGCATAACGGAAACCTGAATACCGGGGGAACCCACTCCGACTTCAGGAGTAGACGATATGCTACCAGGGTGGAATGTCAAGAGAGAATCGAACCGTGCCCTTCCACATTATCAGGGATGGGTTGGGGTGCCAGCGTGAGCGACTTCCGCTCACGGAACGCTCGGGCAACGCGCAGCCTGAGCCAGTTGGATTGGAACTAGGCAACCGGGCCGGAAGAGGCTTCGCCCCAATCAATCTCGTACACTTCCACCGGGGTATCCCTGCCCTTCACCCGGATAGGTTCCAGTTTCGTGGCAGGAAGCCCATTCCCCAACAGGTGGTAAGTCGACTCGGAGACGAGTATCTGCCCGGCTCGCGCGTTCGCGCAGAGGCGAGAAGCGAGGTTCACCGCGTCACCGATGACGGTGTAGTCCATGCGTTTGGTGGAGCCGATATTGCCCGCCGTCACCGGACCGGTATTCACTCCCACGCCGATATGCATGGGGGGCTGGCCGCGGGCGGCCCAGTCAGTGTTCAGATGCACGAGGGCCCGCTGCATTTCGATGGCGGTCTTCACCGATCGGACGGTATCGTCGGGCCTGGAAATGGGGGCTCCGAAGAGGGCCATGATTCCGTCGCCCAGGTATTTGTCCAGTGTGCCGCCATTCTCGAAGAGCAGATCGGTCATCTCTGTAAAATACTCATTCAGCCACTCGACGACTTTCTGGGGTTCCATATTTTCGGCTTGGCGCGTGAACCCGCGAATGTCTGTGAAGAGGATGGTGGCCGTCTGGTTCTCTCCCCCGAGATGAATTTGGTCCGGATTGGCCAGGATGCGCTCCACAATGGCCGAGCTCAGGAAGCGTTCCAGCGCCTTGCGCTCGATGACCCGGCGGGAGAGTTCTTCATGCGACTGGGCGTTATCGAAGCTGATCGCGGCCTCGGCGGCGACGACGGAAAAGATGGCCAACTCCTCCTTGGAGAAGGCATAGGGTTTGGTGAGGCAGTCGACGTAGAACAAACCGAACACCTTGTCCTTGTAAATCAAGGGCGCGCACATTGCCGAGCGGATGCCGGCCAGGCGAAGGCTTTCGCTGGCCGAGAAGCGCTCGTCACCCGCCACGTCATGGATCAGCAGAGGGAGCCGTTCGGTGGTGACGCGGTCGATGAGGGTCTTGCTGAGCACCACGCCACGCGCCTCGGCTTTCAGTTTCTCGTTCTTGTAAAGCAGGACGGCAGGCTTAAATCCCTTCTTCTCGTCGCGCATCATCACGAAGCCGCGTTCGACGCTCTCCATCTGGAAGACCAGTTCCATCACGCGCTGCATGACTTCCTCCGCCGTTAAGACGGAGGAAAGAGTCTTCCCCACTCCCAGGAGCAGCTTAAGGGATTTGTTTTCCTTTTCCAGAGCCCGGAGGCGATCCTGGGGAGATTGCGGTGGAGCGGTGCCCGCCTCGAGTTTGGCCCGCAGGGCCGAAGAGAGAGATTCCGGCGACACCAACCCCGTCAAATCCGCGGCTTGGGCGCCCGCCTCCACGTGGACCGCTTCGGGGCCGGCCACCTCGTATTTCATCTCGTACATGCCGATGTTGATCCGGTCCTGGTCGTTCAGCCGGTGCTCGTGGATCTGCTGGCCGCCCACGTAGGTTCCGTTCAGGCTGCCGAGGTCGTTGAGCAAGGTCGTGTCGCCGGGCAACACGGACAAGCGGGAGTGATGGCGGCTGACACTGGGATGGTTCAACCACAGATCATTGGTTTCCGCGCGCCCGATGTTGACCGTCGGGGTGCCGATCTCGAAGATCTGCGACTGTCCGCTGGGATCGGTTATCAGCAATCGAGCCATATCGGTTGGCCGTCCACTACTCCGGGCGAACGATATCGCCAAATTCCGGGTTTACGCCAGGGTTCATGACCACAATTCGCGCCCGCGAGCTTTCGGCGCCCACCACCTGCTGGACTTCCAAAACCCCCACCCGCAGGTTGGGATCGCTGCCTTTATAAACCGCCAGGCGGTCCCCGACCTTGATCCCGCGAGTTGTTCCCATATCAACCGAAACGTTTTCTCCCGCCACCTCAGTAACGTAGCCTTTCACCGCCGGGGGCGAGGTCGAGCTGGTAGGGGCCAAATCGGTTCCGGCCAATTTCTTAAAGCCGGCGTTCATGTCGCTGCGCAATTGCGCCAGGGTCGATTTCAAGCCGGAAATGCTTTCCTCCTGACCCAGACGGAGTGACGAGACCAATTGATCCATCTCCTGGAGAGAGCGTTGCTGCTTGGCCAGGACCGCCTGAAGTTGCTGCTGGTTCTGGCGCAAGTCGGCGACCTGGGCGTTCGCGGTTTCTAACTGGGTCTTCAGCGCCTGAAGCTGGTCATGCAGATCCCGGAACTGCTCCACCAGGTACGCCTTGTCCTGCGGATCCCACTTCGGCCACGCAGGAGTCGCGAAGAAAATCAACCCGATAAGCACAAAACTGAGCCGTCGCACCATTGCAACCCTCCATCAAATCCTTGCGCAAGATCCGGGCGGTTATTTCACTGTGGGGCGAGTCTTCTCTCGACTTTGATCGACCCATCGGCAGGGACATCAACGTCTTCCTTGAGCGGTGAGTACCCCGAAAGCGAGATGGTCAGCGTGTGCCGCCCCGCAGGCAACCTGAAGCTGGCGGGCGTCGTGCCCCCGAGAGCCTTGCCTTCTGCAAAAACAGATGCCCCCGGCGGGATGGTTCGTACCTCGACAATGCCGGTGGGGACGGAGGGCCCTCCCATGTCGACCTTTCGGGTTAATATTTGGCCGTCGTATTTGATCTCGAAAGTACTCGTATAGGGGTCCCGGCCTGGCGCTCGCAGCGTATAGGTGTGCTGCCCAACCCCCACGGTTTTCTGCGCCGGGCTGGGGCCAACCAACTGACCGTCAATCAAGACGTCAATCCCGGGTGGAGTCGTCGAGATGTTAATCTCACCCACGGGCACACTCAGGGGCGCATTAATGCTATTGGTGCGTCCTCCTTCGATGGTGACGCTCTGCTGATAATTGCCGTAACCCGATTTGGCAATGGTGACCGAGTGGGGTCCGGCAGGCAGGTCCGGGATTGTGTAAGGTGTGACCCACGCTGCCTCATTCCTGCCGTCAATCGTGATTCGAGCTCCCTCAATGTTGGATGTGACGAGAAGCCGTCCGATCCTCGGCGCTGCCGACTTGGTTACGCTGGCGGACGAGGATGTCGGTTTGACAGTCTCCGTCACCGGCGGGGCGGGTTCAGTTGGCTGATGGTTCGCGGAGGAAGGAGCACTCGTGCCTGAACTGGTGGCTGGGATTGTGCCTTGGGTGGGAGTAGTTCCCCCCGTCGCTTCAGTCCCAGTTCCGCCTTGTGGAGCAGGGGTTCCCTCCGTCACCTGCCCGGCGGGA
Source organism: uncultured Acidobacteriota bacterium (assembly GCA_964613505.1). Lineage (GTDB taxonomy): Bacteria > Acidobacteriota > Terriglobia > UBA7540 > UBA7540 > CAZTHM01. The sequence goes on from CAZTHM010000137.1 coordinate 4,987, forward strand.
GGGTCCGAGGGCTGTGGCTGAGGGAGCTCTTGCTGGGGTACGGCCTCGGGTAAATTTCTGATTTCAGGTTTGCGCGAAACGAGATAGTAACCGCCGCCCCCGGCGCCAACCGCCAACAGGGTTAAGAAGACCCACACTGCGGGCGACGTCCCTGCTTCGGCGCGGGGCTTGGAGGGTGGAATCACTTGCACCGACAGTTGGCGGGAGGGGGGATATTCCTGCACAACCGGGCTGGGAGTCGGGGTGACGGGCGCGGCTTTCGCCGTCTCGACCGTCCTGGCAGCCACGGGGGGCACCCGGACGATCACCGTGGCACTCGGTGCTTGCAGGCCACCCAGCTTCTTGTAGTTCTTCAGATCTTCCGCCAATTCGCGGCACACCTGGTAGCGCTCGTCGGGGTTCTTGGCCAGGGCCTTCTGAATGACGTAGCTCAAGCCGGGATGAATGGTGGCGTCGAGTTCCCGCGGCGGGATCGGGTTCTCGTTAATAATCTTGTAAATGACGGTCGTGATGTTTTGGCCGCCAAAGGGTTTTTCGCCGGTTACCAATTCGTAGAGAACTACGCCCAGCGCGAAAATATCCGACCGGCCATCAATCTGCCGCCCTTTGACCTGCTCGGGCGACATGTAATTGGGCGTGCCGAGAATCTGCCCGGCCTGCGTCATCCCCATTGACATCATCTTGGCGATGCCAAAATCCGTGACCTTGACGAGGCCGCTGTCCAGAATCATGATGTTCGCTGGCTTGATGTCGCGGTGAATGACTTTGTGAGCATGCGCGTGGTCGAGGGCGCTGCAAACCTGCTCGTACATCGGAACGATGGTCTCAACGGGGAGGACCGTCTGCGCTTCCACCAGGTCCTGAAGCGACTTGCCCTCCAGAAACTCCATGGCAAGAAAGAGAACGCCTTCGTCTTCGCCGAAATCGTAAACGGTTACGATGTTGGGGTGAGTGAGAACTCCGGCGGCTTGCGCCTCGCGCTGGAATCGAGCTTTGAAGTCCTCGAATTCGGCAGGGGTCAGCCCTTCGGTCAGCATCGTCTTGACCGCGACCGTGCGCCCGATGACGGGATCGAAGCCCTGGTAGACAACACCCATCGAGCCCCGACCCAGTTCGGAAATAACCTGGTATCGCCCAGCCTTCGCCATGGGTCCGGCCATATTGGCCTCGCTCTCATTCACGGGAGGGTGGCACTGTTGAGCCCCCTCTTTGAGTTGGAGCCGACCTCAAAAACACCCAATTTGATTGACGGACTTGGGACTACCTCCAGCCGTCTTTAGCTTGAACCAGTTGGACAAGCGCAGCCTACCGCAAATGTTGGGGTAAGTCAACCACACGAAAGTACTATTTCAAGGGGGGGCATGGGGAGACCTTTGGGATTGTGTTTACCTTAGGATGATTAACTCATGGGTGATATTTCGTTCTCGCTCCCTGCCCGAGTGAAACCGCTTGCGGCCGCCCACCGAGGGAAGGCGCTACGGGATGGTTTGCGCCTTCCGCAAGGATGTAGGATTATGGGGTGCATGTTGATTCACGGCGAAGAATTGCCACCGACCCGCAGAATCGCAGGGCCCAACAGCCGCGAGCTACTTCTTGTCGCTGCGCTTATCATCGCTGCGGCAATTCCCGTCAGATCCGCGCCATCGCTTGCGGCGGCGTCTGAGCAATCGGCCGCTCTGTCATTGCCGGCGGGCTCAGTTCTTTACCTTCGGCTGGAAACGGCGGTGAGCACGAAGTCTTCGCACCTGCGGGACCCGGTCAAAGCGCGGGTGATTCGGGATGTCCCCTTGAAGTTGGACTCGAAGGAGATCGCGGTCCCCTCTGGCGCCAGCCTCAGCGGGACGATCGAAAAGCTCGTCCCCAGTTCGAGCCCAACGGACCGAGCGCGCTTGCGCCTTCGGTTCACGCAATTGCAGATGCCGGAACCGCCACCGGCCGCTGTTGAGGGGCACGTTACCGAGGTCGAGAATTCACGGGAGACGATTCTTGCCGATGGCACGATTCAGGGGGTTTTGGCCAGCGAGCTGCCGCTCAGCATGCTCGAGGGGGCGCTCGACAAGCTGAAGAAAACTCGCCCGGATATCGGGGACGAAGCGAAGAAGACTTCGGAGAAGAACCTGGGGAGGGCTGACACCTCGATCGAGTTCCCCGCCGGAACGGACTTCACGCTGGTGCTCGACAAACCCCTGGCGCTCACTAAGGTTTTTCCACCTACGGTCGCCGACGAACTCTCTCCCCAAATCAGCGCTTCAGTCGCGCGGCTGCTGGCGGAGGCGCCACAGCGGGCGTCGGGCAAGAACGGCAAGCTGGGAGACCCGCTCAATCTCATCGTCATCGGCAACGCCGACGAAATCCGGCACGCGTTTCAGGAAGGCGGTTGGGCCGAGGCCGAGAAGTTGACCGGCAAATCGCTGTTCGAAACTGTCCGCGCGGTAATGGCCAACAAAGGCTACGGCACAGCTCCGGTCTCGCAGCTTTACCTGTTCGGACGGGCGGAGGATCTGGCTTTTCAGAAGATGCTCAACACCTTTGCCAAGCGGCACCACTTGCGGCTCTGGCGTTCTCCCGCTACCACTGCCGAGGGCCGCGAAATCTGGCTGGGGGCTGCCACCCACGACATCGGCATGGACGTCCGCCCGGGAGTGGTTTCGCACGCCATCGAGCCGGTGATCGATAAGGAACGCGAGAAAGTCGGCGCTGACCTTGCCGCCACGGGGCGCGTGACTACGCTCCGATTAGTGACACGCCCGAACCCACTCTCGGAGGGGCTCACCGCCACCGGCGGTAACTGGAAAACCGACGGCCGCCTGCTGGTGATTGAGCTCAAAGGTTCATGAAGCCTTACACCAGGCACAACAACGTCTGGCGGGCGGCGTTGACGAACGTTTGCTGACCGATGTATGGTTCTGGTTCTGAATTTCTCACTGAGGGGCAGCATGGCGACCATACCGAAGTCAGCACCCGCGGCGACGCAGCCGATTCGCGGGCAGATCATCGAAGCGGAAGTGAAGTCCACCGTGGACGCCACGCGGCCGCTGCCTCTGGCCTGCGGCCTCTACGCGATCGAAACGCCGGAGGGCGTCTGGCTGTGCGCCTACTACGGCATGAACCGCGGCGTCTTCGAGTACCTGCCCCAGAAGGGTGCGACGGTTGACGAGTCGAAACTCGGCATCGCTTTTAACTTCAAGGAGCTCGTTCCGAAAGGACAGTTCCAGCCCGCCGTCTGGGACGAGTTCAAGAAGCATCGCATGATGGCCTACGGCGGCCACGGCGGATAGTCGCGGAGCCATACCCGGTTGGCGAGACGCCAGCCTCGGGGAGTGCAGGGACGGGCGTTTAGGAATTCTCAGATTAGAGGCGCCACGGGACACTCGGAAGTCCCTTGCCGCGGTCGCGATAAGAAGAACGACGAAAGAGCTGTCATCCACGTGATTCCCAGAAGGAGGACCTCTATGCAGTTCCTTAGGAGACTTGCAGTTGTGCTGGTGGCGTGTTCCGGACTCGTCGCCGCCGGTTGGGCCCAGTTCGGAGGTATGGGCAAGGGAATGGGCCAGACGCCCCAGATCCCCGGCGTGTTCAAACCGGTGGTCGGAACGGGAGCGCAGTACCAGGTCACGCAAAAGGGAAAGAATATGTCGTGGGCCGTTGCCGTCGTGGGCAAAGAGGCCGTTGAGGGTAACGAAGGATACTGGATCGAGATGCGCATGGAAGGCGGGGAGGAAGGCGGGATGATCATGAAATCCCTGACCGTCACCCATGACGGGCAGCCCGAAGTCAAGCGCATGATCATGCAGACCCCCGGCGAACCGCCCATGGAATTCCCCATCGGCATGATGATGGGGATGATGGGGAAACGCCAAAAGCAGGCCGCCAACGAGGAGGCCCTGGGCGCCGTGGCGCTCAAGAACCACTACCACGGCTC
>CAZTHM010000138.1:0-8893 GCA_964613505.1 uncultured Acidobacteriota bacterium
CTACTAAGGCAATCGCCCCTGCGGTTTGAATCAAAGTGCGTACGCTCGTTCTGCTCATCGGACCTGCCTTCAATTGGAATTCTGACTTCCGGATAATCTTTCAATTCTAGCACGGGTTGCTCGGGAGTCGGTGCCATTCTAGGGGCCCTGGCTCGAGGGCCATTTTGATGATGGAGCGGCGAGTTTGCCTCGTCCCTCAGATGACGGACGGCTTCAAGCCCGCCTGCGGGAGGCAGGAGGCCCCTGAGCCACATTGACCCGCTACCCACGAGGAGCACTCCGAGGGGCTTTGCCATGCGAGCAGGATATAATATAAGGTTTGGACTCTCACAAGCTGGCCGAACCGGGGGCTATGGACTTCAAACTCGTCTCGGAATATCAGCCGCGCGGCGACCAGGTCACGGCGATTGACGATTTGGTCCGCGGCGTCGAGGAAGGCGAAAAGCACCAAGTGCTCCTGGGTGTGACGGGCTCGGGCAAGACCTTCACCATGGCGAAGGTCGCTCAGGCTGCGAACCGCCCCATCCTGGTGCTGGCGCACAACAAGACCCTGGCGGCGCAGCTTTACCACGAATTTCGGCACTTCTTTCCGCAAAACGCGGTCGAGTATTTCGTCAGCTACTATGACTACTACCAGCCCGAGGCGTATATCCCCGCGAGCGACGTTTACATCGAGAAGGAAGCCACCATCAACGATGAGCTGGACAAGCTGCGGATGTCCGCGACACGCTCGCTCCTCGAGCGCCGCGATTGCCTGATTGTGGCCAGCGTGAGTTGCATCTACGGCCTGGGCTCGCCCGAAGCGTACTACGGGATGCTGGTCCTGCTCGAGAAGGGCCAGAAGATCTCGCGCCAGGACATCCTCCGCCGGCTGGTCGAGATCCAGTACGAGCGCAATGACGTTGACTTCCGACGCGGGACGTTCCGCGTGCGCGGCGACGTGATCGAAATCTGTCCCCCCTACGAGGACAACGCTTATCGCATCGAGATGTGGGGCGACCAGATTGAGTCGCTATCACAGATCGATCCCCTGTTCGGCCAGATCAAGCAGACCCTCACCCGCCTGCCCATTTACCCTCGCACCCACTACGTGATGCCGGCCGACCGGCGAGAAGAAGCAATCGCTCACATTCTGAGCGAACTGGAATGGTGGCGCGGCGAACTCGAGAAGCAAGGGAAATTGGTAGAGGCCCAGCGGCTCCATCAGCGCACCATGTTTGACCTCGAGATGATGAAAGAGATGGGCTATTGCCACGGCATCGAGAACTACTCGCGCCACCTCTCGGGCCGCCTGCCGGGCGAGCCGCCGCCCACGCTGCTCGATTACTTTCCCCAGGACGCGATGATCTTCATCGACGAAAGCCACCAGACCGTGCCGCAGCTCCGCGGGATGTATAAAGGCGACCGCTCCCGAAAAACGACGCTGGTGGACTACGGCTTTCGTTTGCCCTCGGCGCTCGACAACCGCCCGCTGGCGTTTGAAGAATTCGAGCACCGCGTCGGCCAGGTGATCTATGTCTCTGCCACGCCGGGACCCTACGAGCTGACGAAATCCGGCGGCCGCGTCATCGAACAGATTATCCGCCCCACGGGCCTGATCGATCCCGAGACCGAAGTGCGTTCCACACGCAATCAGATCGACGATTTGTTGGGAGAAATTCGCGCGCGCGCAGGCGCCGGCGAGCGCGTCCTGGTCACCACGCTCACCAAGCGCATGTCTGAGGATTTGACCGAGTATTACACCGAAGTCGGAGTCCGGTGCCGCTACCTGCACTCGGAGATCGAAACGCTCGAGCGGGTTAAGATTCTGCGCGACCTGCGCAAGGGCGAATTCGACGTCCTCATCGGGATCAACTTGCTGCGGGAAGGTTTGGACCTGCCGGAAGTTTCGCTAGTGGCGATTCTCGACGCGGACAAAGAGGGATTTCTGCGATCGGCGGGGTCGCTCATCCAGACCGTCGGCCGCGCGGCTCGCAACATCAATGGCAAGGCGATCCTCTACGCGGATGTGATGACGGACTCCATTCGCCAGGCGCTGGCGGAGACCAATCGCCGTCGCGAAAAACAGACCCGTTACAACGAGGAGAACGGCATCACTCCCCAGAGTATCGTGAAGCCCGTGGATATGACTCTGGCGGCGATTGTCGAGGCGGATTACGTCCCCCTGCCGGAAATCACAGACGAGGAATTGGCTTCGCCCGACCAGCTCGAACAACTGATTTCCGGTCTCGAAAAACAGATGCGCGAGGCCGCAAAACAATTCGAGTTCGAGAAAGCCGCCCAGTTGCGCGACAGAATTAAGGCCCTGAAAGAAAAAGAAGGATCGATCCGCGGGACGGAATCGGCAATTTCCTGACCCGCCCCGCAAGTCGAGGTACAATACCCCGGCGCATTTCAGACTTGGTTCCCTTAGACCGTTTTGAACGTCGCTCAGGAGGGGAATGTGTCCTACTCGAAAGGCAGACTGGGTCGCAAGCTTTTGGCAAGCTGGATTCTGTTCACCGGATCAGCGCTCCTGGGCCAGGCGCAGACGTACGATCTGCTTCTGAAAGGCGGGCATGTCATCGACCCTGCCAATCAAGTGAATGCGGTCCGCGACATCGCCGTGACGGGCGACAAGATCGCGCGCGTGGCGGAAAACATCCCGGCCGCGGAGGCAAAGAAGGTCGTGGATGTCACCGGTCTCTACGTCACGCCGGGGCTCGTGGACATTCACACCCACGTCTTCATCGAGGGCCCGGGAGGCTGGGGGATTTACCCCGACTTGAGCGCCTTCCCCAGCGGCGTCACGACGATTGTGGACGCAGGTACATCGGGCTGGAAGAACTTCGAGCAGTTCAAGACTCGCGTCATCGACAAATCCAAAGTGCGCGTGCTGGCGCTGCTGAACATCGCCGGTGTGGGGATGGACGCCGTCGGCGAGCAGAGCATGAATGAGATGGATGCCCGTCCCACCGCCGAGACGATCAAGAAGTATCCGCAGATTCTCGTGGGTGTAAAGACCGCGCACTACGAAGGGCCGGAGTGGGAGGCGCTCGACCGCGCCTTCGAGGCCGGGAGTCTCGCGAATGTGCCGGTTATGGTGGACTTCCGGCCCCAGCCCACGCGCACCTATGCCGACCTGCTGCTCAAGCACATGCGCCCCGGCGACATCCACACGCACATGTACGCGCAGCACATTCCTCTGATCGATGACAGTGGCAAGGTCAATGACTACGTGCGGGAGGCGCGCAAACGCGGCGTGCTGTTTGATCTGGGACACGGCGCGGGCAGCTTCTGGTTTCGCATTGCGGCGCCTGCCACCCAACAGGGTTTCTGGCCGGATTCGATTTCGACCGATCTCCATCAACACAGCTCGCTCATCCCGCAGGCTACCATGGTGAATTGCATGTCGAAAATTCTTAGCCTCGGCATGCCGCTCGAAGAGGTCATCTACCGCTCAACCGTAACTCCAGCGCGCCAAATCAAGCGGCCGGAGCTGGGGACGCTTTCGGTGGGGAGTGTCGCGGATATCGCGGTGCTGGAACTTCAGAAGGGAACCTTCGGGCTGGTTGATTCCGGGCACGCGCGCCAGGCAGCCACGCAGAAGTTGCGCTGCATGATTACCGTGCGCGCCGGAAAGATCGTCTTTGACGCGGAGGGACTAAGCTGGCCCGACTGGCAGAAGGCGGGCAATTACAAAGTCATCGAGTAAGGGGCGGGGGTCTCGAAAGGAGGACTCCGATGGCAATTCGGGTGCGAACGGCTAACTCCAGACCTTTCGGGCACGAATCCGTTGCAAGCCAAGACGTGACGATCGTGGGTCCCGGCCGGGTGGGCCAGTCGATTGGGAAACTCCTTGGGGAAGCAGGCATCAGGATTCGCTATGTCGCGGCACGGCGTGCCGAAGCGGCTCGCCGCGCCGTACGTTTCATCGGCAGCGGAGCAGCGGTGGGCCTGGATTGCGAATCATTGGCGGATACCGGCGTCGTCATCCTTACGGTTTCCGACGCCGCGCTCGCGTCCCTGGCGCGCCAGTTGGCGAGCTGGCACTGCCCCTGGTCCGACAAAGTCGTGCTCCATACCTCCGGCGCGTTGCCCTCCGACGTGCTTCGTCCGTTGCGGAGGCGCGGCGCGAGTGTGGGCTCGCTCCACCCTTTCCAGACCGTCCCAACGGCGGCAGTGGGTCTTCGCAATCTTTCAGGCTGTTTTTGGGGGATCGAAGGTGATCGCCGAGCTTGTGAGGTTGCGACGGCGCTGGCGCGGGCGCTGGATGGGACTCCATTCCGCGTCAAGCCGTCCTGGAAGTTGCTCTACCACGCCGCGGCGGTCCTTTCCTGTGGCGCCATCGTCGCATTGTTAGACCAATCGGCACGCCTGCTCAGGGCGGCGGGAGTCCCTGCCGCGATCGTTCGTCCCATGCTCGGCCACTTCGCGGGGGAAACGGTAGGCAATTTCGTAAGCCGCGGCGGGCATCAGGCGCTGACCGGCCCGGCGGTGCGTGGGGATTGGCAGACGATTGCCCAGCATCTTGCCTCGCTCAGACGCCGCGCGCCGGAAATCGTGCCTGCCTACGTGGAACTGACGCGTATCATGATTCGGCTGGCCGGGCGGCGCCCGCCTCCCCGCCTGATCCCGAATCGAAAGCACGTATGAACTTCCGGGATCGCTCACTCCCAGCTTCCCTCCTCCCGCTTTCTCTCGCCGCCGTCGTGTGCCCGCAACCAGCACGAGCTACGGGTGTTCAGGCTCAGGCACAAACTGCCGAAAAGAGTCGACCCTCCGACAAGAAAACCGTCGAGCCCATCGATATCAACCGCGCGTCGGTCGAGGAGTTCACCAAGCTGCCAGGGGTCGGCCCGGCGCTGGCGCGCCGCATCGTCGCGTTTCGGGAAAAACATGGACCGTTCCGTCGGGTTGAGGACCTGCTCGCCATCCGCGGCATCGGGCATAAGAAGTGGAAAGCGATGCGGGTCTATCTGCGAGTGGGCGACGCGCCAGCCAAGAAGTGAGTCGGAAAGTCAAAAGTCAGAAGGCAGAAGGCAGAAGGCAGAAGATAAAGACTCTTAAAGGATGGTAATTCTTTGCGCGCCCGAAAGCGTCGATAACTCAATCACTTCTTTTCCGATTTCCTACTCCCTACTTCCTACTTCCTACTTCCTACTTCCTACTCCCTGTTTCTACGCTGCCGGAAAGAACCTGTGGAGAATCCAGAAGCAGATTGCGGCGACGAGGCCCGAGACGGGGATCGTGAGGACCCACGCCCAGACGATCCGTCCCGCCACGCCCCAGCGCACCGCGCTCAGACGTTGAACGCTGCCAACGCCCATGATGCCGCCGGCGATGGTGTGGGTGGTGGAGACCGGAATGCCGGCCAAGGCGGTTCCCAGCAAGCTGGTTGCGGCGGCGGTTTCGGCGCAGAACCCACCGACGGGTTTGAGCTTGGTGATCTTCATGCCCATCGTCTTTACGATTCGCCAACCACCCGCGAGCGTTCCCAACGCGATGGCCGCGTGGGCCATTAGGACGACCCAGAAGGGAATATAGAAATGGTCCAGAATGCCGCCGGTGACGAGGACACCAGAGATGATGCCCATGGTTTTCTGCGCGTCATTGGTGCCATGCCCGAAACTGTAAGCTGCTGCAGAGAGCAATTGCAGCTTGCGAAAGTAGCGGTCCAGTCGCTGCGGGGGCCAACGGCGGAAAGCCCAGAAGACCGCAATCATCAAGGCTGCACCCAGGACGAAGCCGATGGCGGGGGAGAGGATGATAAAGACAAGGGTCTTAGTCCAGCCTCCTACTATGATGACACCCCAACCTGCCTTCGCCACGGCGGCTCCAGCATAGCCCCCCATCAGGGCGTGCGAGGAACTGACCGGGAGGCCAAAGTACCATGTGAAGAGATTCCAAAAGATAGCTCCAATTAAGCCGGCGAGGATGACGTAAAGGTTGACGTACCGGAGATCGATCATGCCTCTGCCCATGGTCTTGGCGACGGCGGTCCCAAAAGTGAACGCGGCGACAAAGTTGAAGAATGCCGCCCAGATGACCGCCACGCGCGGGGAGAGCACGCGGGTCGAAACTACAGTGGCAATGGAATTGGCCGCATCGTGAAAGCCGTTGAGGAAATCGAAGACCAGCGCAACCATGACGATGGTGACGGCAAACCAGAACATAATCCTCGCTCTTCAACCGCGGTCAGACTTTTTCGGGAACTCGAGGGATCGGATGAGAGATCCGATCAGGCCGGCAGCGCGCTCCGGTCCGGAGTCCCAGGCGGAGGCTCGCTGCTTGGTCAAGCAGATTTCAGAACGACAGCTTCCAGAACGTCCGCCACGTCTTCACACTTGTCAGTGGTGGCTTCCAGGACTTCGTAAATCTCTTTCCACTTGATGATCTCGATGGGCTGGATCGAGTCTTCAAAAAGGCGGGCGACGCATTCGCCCTTGATGCGGTCAGCCTCCTCCTCGATTTGCGTGAGCTGTTCGCAGTATTCGAGGATGTTTTGCGGCTTGCCCAACTGCGCTATGGCCTTGAGAAGGATTTCCGTGCCGTGCAGGATGACCTTGGAGAGCTGGCGGGCGCCAGGGGTGACGGCAGTAACCTTGTACGTGATCAGGCGGCCAGCCACCGCATCCACCAGGTCGAGCACATCATCCAGCGCGGAGCCCAGCGCGTGGATGTCCTCCCGGTCGAACGGGGTGATGAACGTCTGGTTGAGCTTCACCATCAACCCATGCGTGAGCTGGTCGCCCTTGTGTTCGAGGAACTTGATCTCGGCGACATGCTTCTCCACGTCACGGTAGTCCTCGAAGATGCCGACGAGAATTTGGGCGGCTTTGTTGATGTTCTCAGCTTGCTCGCGAAACATGTCGAAAAACTTCTCGTCGCGAGGTATGAATCTCACAGTGGCTCCTCGGAAAGGTTTTTGAACCCACCATTCTCTGCGAACGGGCCACGGAACGCAAGAGACATAAGTACGCTCTAGGAAGACAAATTCACGAGCCAGTTTTGGGGTTAGCCACGTAACGCCAAATTATGTAAAAACAAACAGTTAAGTCTAAACGGCGAAGGATTTGATGAGGTTCCTGAACCCTTGGGGGAACGCCGGTCGGTCATTCTGTCTGTTTTGGCCCCGGGTTGAGTGCCTGCTTTGAACAAGTCGAGTCTTCTCGCATCCTTGCCGAAACCAAAAGCCTTATAATTCCGCGCGAAGGCTCGGAGCAGTCAGGCCATGAGCCGCTGCAAAACGAGAGCCCGATTGGAGCGGCCAGAAATCCAAGAGGAGCTGGGCACTTGTTAGAGGAGCATAGTTTGTGAGACGACGATTAATTTGCATGGCCGCAATCCTATCGGTCGTGCCTGGTGCGATTGGCGGGGAGCCGCAAAGGGTCTTAGGGGCGAAGGTCTATCATGCTGTGCGCGGCCCGCAGGAGTTAGTCCAGTTCGCGAAGTCGCTGGGGTTGAATTCACTTTTCATCGGCGATGAGCTGGCTAATTCGTTGGAGCTCCGTGAGCAATGCCGCGCCGCTGGATTGAAGTACTTCTTAATCCTTCGGACGTTTAACGATCCCGAAGCGGCAAAGCAGGATCCCAGCCTGGTGAGCATCGCCCGCGACGGGAATCCCGGCCGCCGCCAGGACGACGCGATGATCTGCCCCTCGCGCCATGATTTTCGTCGCGCCAAGCTGGAGCGCATCAAGACCGCTATCCAGCGGCTCAAGCCCGACGGCGTCACCCTCGACTACTTCCGGTTTTTCATTTACTGGGAAGCCGTTGACCCCAAGACGGGGCCGGTGGATTTCCCTGCCTTTTGTTTCGACAGAGCCTGCCTTCAGGATTTTGTGCATTCAGGGAGCATGAAGCTACGCAATCCAAGCGTGGCTGACACGCTCGCGAAAAACCGCTCGCTCATTGACGAAATCTGGCGCGAACATCGCGAGGCTTGGTACGAGTGGCGAATCCGCCGCATCGCAAAGAACGCCCAAGAAATGACGGGGTTTATTCACAAGGAGTTTCCCGGCCTTCCCATTGTGCTTCACGCTGTCCCTTGGACGCGAAACGAATTCAGTGGGGCGCGCGAGAGAATCGTGGGCCAGGACTTTCGGCTTCTGGCGCCCTACTTCGACTACGTCTCGCCCATGGCCTATTCGGCGCTCACGCATCGCGGGCCGGGCTGGGTGGAGAAGCTTGACCGTGAGCTGCTCGAAGAAGTGCCCGCCGAAAAGCTTCTGCCCTCCATCGAGGTGGGTCCCGATGGCCCGGAGTTCCCGCCGGTGCCCCTCGCGCACTACGAGGGTGATTTGAAAGCTGCCTTGCAGGCCAAGCCGGGCGTCGTCCTCTACCATCTCGAATTGCTGTTAGCCGACCCGGCGAAACAGGCCGTTACGCGGCAGCTCCTCGAAGCCTTGCGCTAGCGCGCCGGCCCCACCTTCGAAAAAAAGCGGGCGGGGAACTTTCCCCCGCCCTTGGCCTTTACTCTTGACTTTCGACTTTCAACTCTCGACTGCTCCTAGTACATCCCGCCGCCCATGCCGCCACCTGGAGGCCCGGCGTGACCCTTCTCTTCCTTTTCCGGGATCTCGCTGACCAGCGCCTCGGTGGTGAGCATGAGAGAAGCGATGGAGGCAGCGTTCTGGAGCGCGCAGCGCGTAACCTTGGTCGGGTCGATGACGCCGGCGTCAACGAGGTCGCCAAAAGTCTCGCTCTCGGCGTTGTAGCCGAAGTTCGAGTTGCTGTTGCTCCGCACCTTCTCGACCACCACCGCGCCTTCGGCCCCGGCGTTCTGGGCGATCATGCGCAGCGGTTCCTCGAGTGCCCGCTTGACGATGTTGATGCCAATCTGCTCGTCGCCCTCGGCCTTGAGCTTATCGAGAGCCGGAATGCAGCGAACCAAGGCCACACCGCCGCCCGC